>JAZSCL010000104.1:0-2775 GCA_045602905.1 Acutalibacteraceae bacterium | reverse complement strand
TGAATAGTGAATAAGTAAAAAAATATCCTCGGAACAAGTCCGAGGAATTTTTTTGGTTGCGGAGATAGGACTTGAACCTACGACCTCCGGGTTATGAGCCCGACGAGCTACCAACTGCTCTACTCCGCGATATATAGTTTTGGTGACTTCTCACTTGACATATTATACGCGAGAATCAGGAAAAAATCAACCCTTTTTGAAAAAATATTTATTTTTACACAAATTTGATGTATTTTGTACAGTTTATTTCAAAAAAGCTCATTGACTTTGTGGATTTTAAATGCTAAAATACTCTCAAAGATTATTCATATAATCTATTTTCAGCAAAGGAGAGCAAAAAAATGAAAAAGAAACTTATGAGAACGTCACGTAAAGTGATTGCAGTTGTTCTTGCTGTTCTTATGATGAGTGCCGTGAGCATTCCCACAATGGCAGCAGAAGACACTGCAGCAAAGAAAAACTACATAATCGATAATCCGTATGAGGGTATTGATTGGGATAAATGGGATGATTATAAAACCCAGCTCCATTGTCATACGAATGCTTCTGACGGATTCCTTACAATTGAGGAGTTCTGTGCAATGCACTACGCAAATAACTTTGAAATTGTAGCACTTACTGACCACGGTACAAACAACCTTGGCTGGAATAAGGTTCCCGAAACAGTTCCGATTATGCGTTTAATCAAGAAAGAACGCACAAATATGGCACCTATTGAGCCCATTCCCGAGGATGAATATCAGGCTTACCTCAACGGTACACACGAAGGCCGTACATACACTGTAAAATATGACGAAAGCACAGAAGAAGATGATGTTGTTCTTACAAGAACAACAGAGAACGGTATGCTTGATGTTCCTTACGGTAACGAGCTTAATATGGCAACACCTGTTGCTGACTGCCATCTGACAGGTTATTTTGCTCTTTACGGTCAGGGTCTTGCAGGTGTTTACGGTGACTATGAAACTCCCTCAAAAGGCGTTATGGAAGCCGGCGGTATTTCCTTCCTCTCGCACGTAGGTGAATATGTTTATCCCGATAAGGATTCCGCAGACCACGTAGGTCAGCCTGTTGATGATTATTATGCAACAAAGTTTGCAAGACTTTTTATGGACTATGCAGGTTCATCTCTTGGCACAGGTATCAACAGTGCAACTGATGCACACACACGTTGTGACAGAATCCTTTATGACCAGATTCTTCAGAAAACTATTCCCAACGGCGTTGTTCCCTGGGGTAATACTTTTGCAGACTCACACAATGAAACATCAATAAACGATGCTTACACTATGAGCTGGATGCCCGAACAGACACTTGATGCTTTCCGCACCTGTCTTGAAAAAGGTCAGTTCTTCTCAGTTTCTCACTTCTCAAACGGTGTTGAGCTCAACGGTATGGAAGAAATGCCCGGATTTATTGAACAGGATGTTTATGACACTAAAGCATATTGGCTTGACAATACTCCCCGTGTAACAAGAATTGATGTTGACCAGGACAATGATACAATCACTGTTTACGGCGAAAACGCAAACATCATCACTTTTGTTTCAAACGGTAATGTTATCAAGAGAGTAAATCTTGTTGACGGCAAGGCAACACTTGACCTTCACAATGACGAGCTTCTCGCAGAACCCTATCTTTATGTAAGATTCTATCTCTCAGGTGACAACGGAATCTGCTATGCAAATCCTATGGTCCTCAATGTTGAGGGTGAAGAATTTGCACCTGTAGATGTACCTGAAAAGGTTTATGACCTTCCCTGGTTCCTCCGCTCACTTGTAACAGTTATTGATGCGATTTTCTTCAGATTTAACCCCATTATCTGGATTTTCAAATATTTCGCACTTGGTTATAACCCGATTACACTTGACAGACTTTTCAATCCGTTCTGATATGTGAAATAAAGCTTAAAGCCGTGCATTACAAAATGCACGGCTTTAATAATGGCATAAAAACACCCTGAGGTATCACCTCAGGGTGTAACTTGTGAACCTAAGTTAAATTATGCAAGTTCAGCGAAGTATTTGATTGTTCTTACCATCTGGCTTGTGTATGAGTTTTCGTTGTCATACCAAGAAACAACCTGTACCTGATATGTGTCATCATCGATCTTAGCAACCATTGTCTGTGTTGCATCGAAGAGTGAGCCGTAACGCATACCGATTACGTCTGAAGATACGATGGGTTCTTCGTTGTAGCCGAATGAATCGTTAGCAGCAGCCTTCATAGCAGCGTTGATGCCTTCAACTGTAACGTCGCTGCCTTTAACAACTGCAACAAGGATTGTTGTTGAACCTGTGGGTGTGGGAACTCTCTGTGCAGAACCGATGAGTTTGCCGTTGAGTTCGGGGATAACAAGGCCGATAGCTTTAGCAGCACCTGTTGAGTTGGGAACGATGTTAGCAGCACCTGCACGTGCACGACGGAAGTCGCCTTTTCTGTGGGGACCGTCAAGGATCATCTGATCGCCTGTGTAAGCATGAACTGTTGTCATGATACCGCTCTGGATAGCTGCATAGTCGTTGAGAGCTTTAGCCATGGGAGCGAGGCAGTTTGTTGTGCATGATGCAGCAGAGATGATCTGATCATCAGCTGTAAGGATGCCTTCGTTTACGCTGTAAACAACTGTTTTTGTTTCTTTATCAGCAGGAGCTGAGATAACAACTTTCTTAGCACCAGCGTTGATGTGAGCCATTGATTTCTCTTTTGTGCAGTAGAAGCCTGTGCATTCAAGAAAGTCGGATCGTAGCCATGTCGTTCTGTGAGCCAAGGAGT
>JAZSCL010000103.1:0-52280 GCA_045602905.1 Acutalibacteraceae bacterium | reverse complement strand
GGTGAAGTTCTCGGCATCGGCAAAACAACAGCTGAAGCTCTTTACAAGGGTCTTACTTCAGCAGGCTTCAAAATTCAGCTTCCAACCGCTGAAAAGAACATCGGCATTCTTCTCAGCGTTGATAAGCACGATGTTCTTGACGCAGTTTCACTTGCAAAGAAGCTTGATGACCTCAAAATCAAGATTTATGCAACCAAAGATACTGCAGATGCTATTTCACAGCTCGGTATTGATGTTGAATATGTCAGAGGCATGAACGAAGGCAACGACATCATGGAGCTTCTTGAAAGCGGAAACATCAACTACATCGTATACACAGGTG
Organism: Acutalibacteraceae bacterium; assembly: GCA_045602905.1. GTDB lineage: Bacteria > Bacillota > Clostridia > Oscillospirales > Acutalibacteraceae > CAG-177. Next base: position 51,958 of record JAZSCL010000103.1, on the reverse strand, counting down.
CTATCTACGATTCAACAATGGGTGACTATATTGCACTTCACAGACGTGCTATCCAGCTTTCGATAGCCTGCATCACATCTCTTGATACTGCCGATGCTCTTGCAGATATCATCGCCAGCCGTTTCAATCAGGAAAATACTGAGCTTGTTGATATCAACAATATGCGCAGCGAAAGACAAACTCTTAAATTCTGTAAAATGGATGCATCGGGTAATGACCACATCGTTATTGAAAACTTTGATGGCTCAGTTACCTGCCCCGAAAGCTTCTGCGTAAGCCTTTGCGACAGAAATCACGGAATCGGCAGCGACGGAATCATTCTTGTTGAAAAATCCGATGTTGCTCAGGTTAAGATGAGAGTGTTCAATCTTGACGGCAGCGAAGGAAAGATGGGCGGTAACGCAATGCGTTCCGTTGCCAAATATGTTTATGATAACGGATATGTTGATACCGAAACAGTAACAATCGAAACTGCAAGCGGTGTAAAGAGCGTAGAGCTTTATGTTATGAACGGAAAGGTAAGTTCAGTTTGTGCTAACATGGGCAAAGCTGACCTTGATAATGCAGTAACAGGTGCTTACGGTCAGAACAAGTTCATCAACGAACCCGTTGAAATCGCAGGCGAAACTCATAACATAACCTGCGTATCCATGGGTAACCCTCACTGCGTTGTATTTGTTCCCAGAGTTGACAATATCGATATCGAAAAAGTCGGTCCCAGATTCGAAAAGGCTGATATTTTCGCTCACAGAGTCAACACCGAATTCGTAAGAGTTGTTAACGAAACCACGCTCAAGATGAGAGTCTGGGAGCGCGGTAACGGCGAAACACTTGCTTGCGGTACAGGCGCTTGCGCAGCTGTTGTTGCAGCAGTTGAAAACGGATTCTGTAAAAAGAACACCGATATCACAGTTAAAGTTCGCGGCGGCGACCTTATTGTTAACTACAGCGACGATGGAGTATTCCTTACAGGCACAACAAAGCTTGTTTTCGAAGGCTCAGTTGAATATTAATAGACGAAGGGTCTGTATCAAAACGATACAGACCCTTATTTATGTTTAAACTGTGTTTTCCTGTTTTTTTATTCCGAAAACCATTCTTAAAATTCCCCGCAACATCTTCGGACTGCGAACAACAACTATCTTCATCTTCGTCTGCTCCTTTCCTAATATCTGCAAAGGCTCAGACCTGCAAGAATAATTATCGCGGCAATAACAAGCATTGCTATACGATACGGAAACAGCGATGCAACAAGCATTCCCATTGCAAACGAAATGCATACAGTTCCTCTGTGCTCCCATCTCAAAAACATCACCGCCCGATTATACAAGTTGAGACTCTGCTCATTACAGTATAATCAGCGGTGATGTTTTTCGTTACGCATTACTTTTTTCTGGGGTTAATTTCCCAATTTTTAATATTCTTTGCTTGTTCCATCATAGTGCAATAGCTTTCATGCCGTGAAACAGGAATATCGCCGTCTTCAACAGCCTTTATTATTCTGCACCCTTTGTCTTTAACATGCAGGCATGATGTGAATTTACAACTACCTATATAAGGTTCAAACTCCTTGAACGCATAAGGCAAATCGTCTTTTAAAATTATTTCGGCTTCATCAGGGTCAAACGATGAAAAACCCGGCGTATCCGCAACGTAGCCGCCATCAACCTTAAAAAGCTCACTGTGACGGGTTGTGTGACGACCTCTTCCGAGCTTTTCGCTGATTTCACCCGTTGCAAGAGATAAGTTCTTATCGATTGCATTCAAAAGAGATGATTTTCCGACACCTGAATTCCCGCAGAATGCACTGATATGATTTTCAAGCTCTGCTTTAATTTTCTCAACACCTTCACCGGTTGCGCATGAAACGGAATAGGTTTTGATTCCAGCTCTTTCATATACGGAAACATATTCTTCCGCACTTTCCAAATCGTTTTTTGTAAAAACGACAATAGGTTCAATTCCTTTGTTAACGGCAAGTGCCGTCAGTCTGTCGATGATAAGCAATACCGGCTTCGGCTCACAAACAGATGAAACAATAAATAATCTGTCAACATTGGCAACCGGAGGTCGAAGGAATACGCTTTTACGTTCATAAATCTCATCAATTGTATTTTCTGCATTGTCATTAATGCTTATTGACACTCTGTCACCCGCGAGAGGTTTTATTCCCGATTTTCGGAATACGCCTCTGGCTTTACATTCATATACCTCACCGGCGGCTTCAACATAGTAGAAGCCGCCGATACCTTTAATTATAATTCCGTCAATTTTATTCATACATTAAAGACCAAATTTCTGAGCAACAACAAGAGTTATTTCCTCTGAAAGTGGGTAAGTGTTTGTCATACCGAGAATATTTGATGATGCAGAAGGTGACTGGGACTGAACCTTACCATCCTGCGAAGGATCATAAACGGTGGTATATTCAAACTTGATATTATAGAAGCCCTGCGCTTTGAGCTGAGCCTCAGCTACCTGCATATTAAGTCCGACAACCGAAGGAATAGGCTTTCTTTCCTCAAACAGTGCCGAAGTTGATTCGTCTGCCGCATACATACCGTCTGAAACTACAGGCTCGGTTTTGCTGAAATCTACCGTACAGCTGTAGTATTCTTTGCCGTCGATAAAGAATTTAACAGGTGATGCTTCGCCGCTTCCGTCAACTGTAAAAGTATAATCGGTTCCATCAAACAAAAGAGTTTTGGTGTCTGCAAGTTCATTGTTAACATAAACCTGAACCTGACCGGCTGCTCCCTTGTCGGGAAGAGCAACTTTGATTGATGCTGTTGAAGATTCAGGGATACCTGTACTTACAATAATTGAAATTCGGCTGTTGGGAATAACCTTTTCGCCTTCAGCAGGAGCCTGGTCAATAACAACACCTGCAGGTTTATCACTGTTTTCACGCTTGATGTCGGAATCGAGTGTAAGATGTAATGACTCAATAAGAGCCTTTGCCGATTCTTCATCCCAGCCAATAACCTTCGGAACGGTAACAAGATCTTCGTCACTTGCATAATAAATAGTGATAACCTGATTGCTGTCAACCTCCGTTTCAGGCTGAGGTTCCATTTTGATAACAGTTCCGAATTCATCAATTGTGCTGAGCATTGGGAGAGCATTAACGGTAAATCCTTTGTTTTCGAGAAGCTGTTTTGCCTGCTCATAATTATTGCCGAGAACATCAGGAACGATGCTTGTCTGTGCATTCTTGACAACAAGAAGCTTAATCACATTTTTTTCACCAGTAATCTTTGTTCCTGATTTGGGATCCTGATCAAAAACAACGCCGTTTTCGCTGAATGCACTGTTTGCAAGCTCTTCAACTTCAAATTTGAACTGACGGTTGTATTCAGAATTATCTTTGATTTCTTCAACATAATTCTTACCTACAAATGTAGGAACAACAATTTCGCCCTTATCAAAAACATCGGTGAAGAAATAAAGAAATGCGAAAACAAAAACGCCAAGCACAAGCAATCCGATTGTTACACCGATTGCAACAAGTCCGCCTCTGCCTCCTTTTGACTCATCTTCTTCCTCATACTCGTTATATGCAGGCTGTGTAACTACCGGAACCTGATTAACGGCAGGTTTTACAACAGCTGAAGGCTGAGGTGTTACAACTGCAGAGGGTTTTCTGGGAACAAACTTCGTGGGATCATTATCCACAAAATAATCGCGTTGGAATCTGATTGTGGGATTTCTCTTGAACTCTTCAATATCAAGAAGCATTTCAGCTGCAGACTGATATCTGTCACGTGTATTCTTCTGCATTGCGTGCATAATAATCTGCTCAAGGCCAACAGGAATACTGCCGTTAAGTTCTCTGGGTCTTTTGGGATCGCTCTGAAGCTGCATAAGAGCAACGGAAACCGAATTATCTGATTGGAAGGGAAGCTGTCCTGTCAGCATTTCATACATAACTACGCCAACTGAATAGATATCTGCTCTGTCGTCGGTTGTGTCTCCCCTTGCCTGCTCGGGACTGATATAATGAACCGAGCCGATAGCGCTGTCGGTCATTGTTTTTGTGTCACTGTAGCTGAAACGTGCAATGCCGAAATCCGTAACCTTGATGTTACCGTTTGATAAAAGCATAATGTTCTGAGGCTTTATGTCTCTGTGAACAATGCCCTTATCATGAGCATGCTGAAGAGCACGGAGAATCTGCATTGTAAAATGAACGGTTTCTTTTATGCCAAGTTTACCCTGCTGCTCAATATATTCTTTAAGGGTGATACCTTCAACATACTCCATAACGATATACTGAAGTCTGTCGCCGTAGCTTACGTTGAAAACTTTAACAATATTGGGATGTGACAAAACAGCAATTGCCTTTGATTCATTTTTGAACCTGCGACGGAATTCTTCGTTTGCAAGATATTCTTCTTTAAGAATTTTAACAGCAACGGTTCTGTCGTCAATATTATCATAAGCCTTATATACAACAGCCATTCCGCCAACGCCGATTACTTCTTGAATCTCATAGCGTCCGTCAAGTCTTTTACCGGTATAATTGTCCATATAAACATTCCTTTCTCGAACTTACAAGTCGTTTACTGCGAAACGGTAACAACAGTTATGTTGTCGCCGCCGCCGTTCTGATTTGCAAGATTAACAAGCCTGTCAGCAAAATTATAATAACAACCTTCATCGGCAAGCTCTGTAATATCGCTGTTATCAGCATAATTTGTCAAACCGTCTGAACAAAGAAGAAGAATATCGTCTTCATCAAAAGACTCCTGACAAAAATCAACTTTAATACCGCTGTCAACACCCATAGCCCGGGTAATAATATGTTTGCTGGGATGAAACTCTGCTTCTTCAGGGGTAATTTCACCGTTTTCAACCATTCTTTGAACTACAGAATGGTCTTTGGTGAGTTGATTAATATTACCGTCGGAAATCAGATATGCTCTGCTGTCTCCCGCATGAGCTATATAAGCAAAGTTTTCGGAAACGATAGCCGCAACAACAGTTGTACCCATCCCTTCATATTTTTCATCGGTAAGGGATAAATCATATATTTGCTTGTTGGCATATTCAATCGAAGAAACGATTAAGCTTCTTATGGATAAATCTGTCATGCCGTCATAGTATCTTTCTGTTATCCTTTCCTTGATTGCTTTGACTGCCTCAGAGCTTGCAAGAGCTCCTTCGGCGGCACCGCCCATACCATCGCAAACAATTGCCAGAACCGCACCGTCATGCAATTCACAGGCAACGTAAGAATCCTGGTTGTTGTCACGCACCATACCTTTATCGGATCGTGCAACTATTCTCATATATTCATCCCCCTTTTTTCCTGTTTTTTGTTTTCCTTTAGCCTTAACTGACCGCAGGAAGCATCAATATCCGAACCGAGTTTTCGCCTTACGGTTGCATTGATACCGCTTTTGCCGAGAATCTCAACAAACCTTTCAATTCTTTCGGGAGTGCTGGGCTTGAATGGACTTTCGGCAACCTCATTAACAGGAATAAGATTAACGTGGCAAAGCATACCCCTGAGCTTTGATGCAAGGAGTTTTGCGCATTCATCAGAATCGTTAACTCCTGAAAGCATTGAATATTCAAAGGAAATACGCCTTGATGTTTCTTTGACATATTTTCTGCAAACATTAAGAAGCTCATCAATCGGATAGCGTTTGTTTATAGGCATTATTTTGCTGCGAAGGTCATCACTCGGAGCATGCAGTGAAATCGACAAAGTGAGCTGAAGATGTTTTTTCAGCAATTCTTCAATTTTCGGAACTATTCCGCATGTTGAAAGCGAAATATTTCTCATTGAAATATTAACGCCATTCTCATCTGTAACAAGCGAAAGAAAACGCATCACATTGTCATAATTATCAAGCGGTTCACCCATACCCATAAGAACTATGTGCGATATTCTTTCTCCCAAATCACGCTGTGCGCAGTAAAGCTGAGAAAGAATTTCTCCGGGCAGAAGGCATCTTTTGAAGCCTCCGAGTGTTGATGCACAGAATGCACAACCCATCTTACAACCAACCTGAGTTGAAACACATATTGTGTAGCCGTATTTATATTTCATAACAACGCTTTCAACAAAATCGCCGTCATGAAGTTTAAAAAGATATTTAACTGTATTATCAACTTTTGAAACCTGTTTTCTTGCAATCTCGCAATTATGAAGCGGAAACTTTTCGCTCAGCTCTTCCCTTAATGCCTTTGGAAGATTTGACATTTCATCATAACTCATTGCAAGGTGTCTATGAAGCCACTCATAAACTTGTTTTGCTCGAAATTTCTGAATTCCGAGTTCAGAAAACCGTTCGTTTAATTCCTCAAGTGTTAAAGATAAAATATCTGCGGTCATCGAGTACCTCCGTCTTTAACAAAGGCCGAAATGAAAAAGCCGTCTGTTGAATGAAGATGGGTCATGAGAGTTAAAGAATCAGTTTCTGAATATCTTTGTTTCTCAGGCAAAATCTTCACAGAAGAAAAATCGGGATGTTCCGCAAGAAATCTCTCGCAAATTTCTTCATTCTCTTTCGGATTAAGCGTACAAGTGGAATAAACCAAACGTCCCCCTTCTTTGAGATAACGTATGGCATTACACAATATACGATACTGCAAATCAGGCAAATTGTCAATATCTTGTTTATTTTTAAATCTGATTTCAGGCTTTCTGCGTATAATACCGAGACCTGAACAAGGTACATCGCAAAGAATTTTATCCGCCTTACCGTAGTTTTCGTTATAAATGGAAGCATCGGAAAGATAAGTGTAAACATTTGTAAGACCAAGTCTTTCAGCACCGCTTTTTATAAGCTCAACTCTGGACTGATATATATCAAAAGCACGGACAACACCTGTGTTATTCATAGTTTCGGCAATGGTAAATGCTTTTCCGCCGGGTGCAGAGCAAAGGTCAAAAACCGTGTCGCCCTCTTTGGGGTCAAGCGCCATACAGCAAAGCTGAGATGCAAGGTCCTGTGCATGAAATAATCCTTCTTTGTATGCCAGCAAATCTTCAACTGCACCCGTATTACTTATTACCAATGCATTTTCGGCTATGTCTGTCTTTTCGGAAACTACACCTTCTTCAGCAAGCTTCCAGATTAAATCATCAACACTGACTTTTGTTGTGTTAACTCTGATAACAAGAGGCGGTGCCTCAAGACTTTTTTCCGCAAGCTGAATTGCGTTATCATAACCGTATGAATTAATCCACAATGAAATAAGCCATTCGGGACATGAATATTTTATTGCAAGAAAATCGGGATCATTTTCGTCTCCTTCGGGAAGCTTAAGACCGTTGTCGGAAACCCGGCGAAGCACAGCATTTACAAGAGATGCGGCAAACGACGATTTGTTGACCTTTGCAAGGTTAACACTTTCATTAACAGCAGCTCTTGATGGCACTTTATCCATAAATAAAAGCTGATATGTACCCATTCTAAGAATGGTGTGGAGCTCGGGTTTAAGCTTTCTTACGGGCTGATTAAGATATAAGCCGAGATTATAATCAATCAATATCAGCCTGTCAAGAGTACCGTAAACAAGATTGCAGACAAAAGCTTTGTCTCTCTCATCAAGATTTCCGTTTTCTTTCAAAAGGCTGTCAACAGCAAGGTTTGAATATGCCCCGTCTTTGTGTACTTTCAGAAGCGCTTCAAACGCAACCTGTCTTGCACTTTTCATATATTCGCATCCTTTCGGAAAAATCAGTTTCTTCTGTTACTGAATCTGAGTATCAGTCTTAAGAGGTTAGCAATTGCAACAAGCATTGATGCAATATAAGTCATTGCAGCAGCAGTAAGAACTTTCTTTGCTCCTCCCTGCTCATCATCATATAAAAGTCCCGTTTCATCTATAACCTTCATAGCTCTTTTGCTTGCATTAAGCTCTACGGGAAGTGTTACAACCTGAAAAAGAGCAATGGCAGCATAAAGCAGAAGACCAATGGAAACAAGAGGTTCAAATCCGAGAAAATAACCAAGAATAGCAAGCGGGATTCCCAATGATGAACCGATATTGCATATGGGAACAAGAGAGTTTCTTATTTTGATTGGTGCATAATTCTGAGCGTGCTGTGCGGCATGACCTGCTTCATGGCACGCAATACCAACAGCAGCTATAGTAGTACTGCCGTAAACGCCCTGAGAAAGTCTGATAACTTTCGCCTTGGGGTCATAATGGTCGGTAAGCTTACCTGAAACTTGCTCGATTCTTACATCGGTTATACCGTAATGTGTAAGAACTGCTTGAGCCGCATATGCACCCGTTATACCCTTATTATTTGAAACCTTTGAAAACTTATTATAAGTTGATTTAACCTTAAACTGTGCCCACACAGCAAGAAGCATAGCAGGAATAACAAGAATAATGTAATAATAATCCATAAAGAAATACGGCATATTCTGATCTCCTTTCAAATTTATTCGAAACGTTCTCCGACTTCCACAGGGTTTCCTCTGAGAAAATCGGATGCCGACATGGCTTTTTTGCCTTCAGCCTGAAGAGTTAGAATTTCAATACAATTAAGATCACCGCAGGAAACAACAAGACGTTTACCCGATTCAACAATTTCTCCTGCAGATTTGCCCTTTCCGTCAACAATAATACTTTTATGAATTTTAAAGGTTTTACCGTTAAGCTTAGCGTTTGCAGACGGCCATGGCGAAAGACCTCTTATTTTATTATGAATTTCCTGTGCAGAACAATTCCAGTCAATCGGCGATAATTCTTTGGAAAGCATGGGAGCATATGTAAACTCATCATGATTCTGTTTTACAGGTTTTAATTCATTTCTGAGAAGTCCATCAATTGTTTTTTCAAGAATTTCAGCACCAAGAACAGAAAGCTTATCGTGCATTTCGCCCGCTGTATCATTTTCGCCGATTGCAACTTCACCCTTGATAAGCATATCACCCGTATCAAGACCTTCATCCATCTGCATGGCTGTTACGCCTGTTTTGTCACAGCCGTTGATTACTGACCATTGAATGGGTGCCGCACCTCTGAGTTTAGGGAGAAGAGATGCATGGATATTGATGCAACCGTATTTAGGAAACTCGAGAATTTCTTTAGGAAGAATTTTACCGTATGCAACAACAATTGCAAGTTCCGGATTTGCCTCTTTCATCATTTCAAGAGCAGTTCCGTCTCTCATTTTTTCAGGTTGATAAACGGTTAATCCATTTTCAAGTGCAAGCTGTTTTACGGGAGGCGGAGTTAAAACCATTTTTCTGCCCTGAGGTTTATCGGGCTGAGTGAATACACCCGTCACCTCATGACCAAGATCAATAAGCTTCTGTAAGCAGGGAACGGCGAATTCGGGTGTTCCCATAAAAACTATTCTCATTCGGAAAGCTCCTTTTTGATAACTCTTTGTGTGAACACAACACCTTCAAGGTGATCCAGTTCATGGCAGAAGCAACGTGCCTTAAGTCCTTCGCCCTTGTAAACACACCATTTACCGTTTCTGTCCTGAGCTTTTACTCTTACAACAGACGGTCTGCAGGTTATGCCGGATTCACCGGGCAAAGAAAGACAGCCTTCTTCTTCAAACTGTTCTCCCTCTGTGCTTGTTATTTCAGGATTAATCAGTTCAATATATCCGTCGCCGCAGTCAATGACTACAACTCTTCTTAAAATGCCGACCTGAACTGCAGCAAGACCTACTCCGTTTGCCTGATACATTGTTTCTTTCATATCATCAAGAAGCTGCCAGAGACGGGCATCAAAATTTTCTACTTTACGGGATGTTTTTGCTAAAATCGGGTCTCCGATTTTAACAATATTTCTGATTGCCATTAATGTCAATCCTTTCAAAACAAGTAATAATAATGTAATTATATCTTAAACAGCTGTATCGGGATTGATATCCGCATAAACGGATACCTTTGAAAATCTTGAATCATTCCCGATTTCAACAAGTATTTTGGAAACCATTTTTCTGAACCTTGCCGAATTACGACATTTAATTATAAGACGGTATCTGAATTTACCGCTTATTTTTGCAACTCTTGCAGGCATAGGTCCGAGAACTATTATTTTTTCGCCTTTGAATTCATCTTTAACAAAATTTTTCAGCAAATCAAGAGTTTCTCTTGAAGCTGATTTAACAACAGACTCGTTTTCGCCCGTAAATCCGATAACGCAAAGATCACAATACGGAGGATAAACAAGAGCTTTGCGGAGCTTGATTTCCGTATTAAAGAATTCGTCATAATCCTGCTTTGCAGCTAAACGGATTATTTCATTTTCGGGAGTAAGAGTCTGGATAACGGCTGTTCCGTTCAATTCTCCCCTGCCTGACCTTCCTACAACCTGAGTCAAAAGCGAAAATGTTTTCTCAAGGCTGCGGAAATCATCGTTATATAGCTGCTGGTCAACCGATACAACTCCTACAAGCGTCACATTAGGGAAATTCAATCCCTTTGCAACCATCTGAGTACCAATCATTATGTCGTACTCACCCTTTGAAAAACTGTCAAGTAGTTTTTCGTGAGAATTTTTCCCCGAGGTTGAATCGGTATCCATTCTTACAATCCTTGCATCGGGAAGAAGTCTTGCAAGTTCATCTTCAATTTTCTGAGTTCCAAAACCGGAATATCTGACGGCATCTTCACCGCATTCGGGACAAATACTTGAAAACGGAACAGAATATCCGCAATAATGGCACATCAATCTGTTGTTTGCGGAATGATATGTCATGGATATACTGCAATGAGGACAGCATATAACATCGCCGCAGGAATTACAGGCAGCAAATGTATGAAATCCTCTTCTGTTAATGAGAAGAATAGATTGTCTGCCGTTTTCGAGTGTTTCTTTAAGACAATCAAATAATGTCTGACTGATAGCCTTGCTGTTTTCAGCTTTTGGCTCACTTCTCATATCAACCGTCAGCACTTCGGGCAAAACAGCGTTTCCGTATCTTCGTTTTAATGTACAAAGACCGTATTTCCCGCTCTGAGCCGCTGCATAGCTTTCAACGCTCGGGGTAGCTGAAGCAAGCAGAAGAAGACAGTTATTTTTAGCTGCTCTGAATTTTGCAACATCTATTGCATCATATCTCGGAGTCTGCTCGGATTTATAGGTATGCTCCTGCTCTTCATCAATGATAATCAGTCCGATGTTTTCGGCAGGCGCAAAAACTGCACTTCTGGTTCCGATAATAATCTTTGCTTCTCCGTTTTTTACACGCTTCCACTGTTCAAGCCTTTCTCGCACGGAAAGTGCACTGTGAAACACTGCAATCTCTCCGCCGTAGCGTTTGCAGAACAGCGAAATAGTCTGCGGAGTCAATCCTATTTCGGGTACCATAACGATAACATTTTTACCGTTATCAAGCACCTTATCAATAACGCTCATATAAACCGATGTCTTACCGCTTCCGGTTACACCGTAAAGAAGAGAAACCGACGGTTTTCCCGACAGTGCTTTGTCGGTAAGCATATCATACGCAGTTTTTTGTTCATCGGTAAGAATGATCGGCTTTCTTTCTCCTTCTCGGTTTGCAAAATCGGGAAGTCTCATAACCTCCTGCTCAAAAAACTCTGCAACTCCGTTTTTAACAAGCGCATTGGCAACGGCAGGGGTAAGCCCTGTAAAATAGCAAAGTTCTTTTATGCTTGCTGTTCCGATATCCTTAAGAACACCAAGCATTTCTTTTTGTTTTTTGGTAAGTGATAAGCAGTCTGCATCCGGTATCAGCCGAAGCATTTTTACGGTTAAATCACCGATATTTCTGACTGCATCATTACTTGCAACAATAAGATTTTTCTTGATCAGGCTTGAGGTTACTGTATGATCGGGTTTTATTTTCAATGCCTTGAAAATATTATCAGCCTTAACAAAAACAGCTCTTTTACAGAGATACTCATAAAGCTCTTTTTCCGTGCCCTCAAGTTTTTCCGCTTTCAGTGGATCTGCATCGGGATTAACGGCATATGAAACAACCATTTTATGGTTTATACCCGTGGGAAGCATTGCTTTTGCAGCTTCATAAAAAGTGCAGAATGTTCTGTCTTTTATCCATCTTGCAAGATCAATCATTTCATCGGTCAGCAACGGTTTATCATCAAGCACCTCTGAAATTTTCTTGAGCCTTTTTCCATCGGTTTTATCAGTAATATCAAAAATAACTCCGAGTCTTTTTCTGTTACCGTTTCCGAAGGGGACTGTTACTCTGCTTCCCTTGACCGCAGAAAATTCAAGCTCTTCGGGGATAATGTAATCAAACTCTTTATCAAAGCTGAATGTTGCCGCCTCAACAGCAACCTTTGCATATTTCATTTGATTCACTCCCCTGCTTTAATGATTCTGAATCAATCAGATGTTTCTTATTTCTTCGGGTTCAACGATAACATAGTCGCCCTTAAGGATTTCATCAAGTGCAACACTTACGGGTTTCTCTGTCATGATAATCTTCTTTTCTTCCGCATCCTCGGAAATTTCTCTTGCTCTTTTTGCTGTTGCCGTAACAAGAGAATAACGGCTGAGATGGTTTGTAAGAACGCCTCTTAAATCGGGATTAAACATTGTTGATTACCTCACTTAATATTTTTTTATTTCTGAATGTCTTTTTTCTTTCTGCGTTTATTATTGTTTCAATTCCTGCAACGGCATTTTCAACCGTGTCATTGATAACAACATAATCATATTCGGATGCTCTTCTGATTTCTTCCTTAGCAATAACAAGACGGTGATTGATTGTTTCTTCGTCATCCGTTCCTCTGCCTCTGAGCCTTTCTTCAAGCACTCTCACTGAAGGCGGCATAAGGAAAATGCTGATAACATCGGGATAAATTTTTCTGATTTTTTCAGCACCCTGAACTTCAATCTCAAGAATCACAGCTTTGCCCGACTTAAGCATCTCATCAACGGGAGCTTTGGGTGTGCCGTACATATTTCCGTTATATTCTGCATATTCAAGCATCTTATTTTCGGAAACCTTCTTTTCAAAATATTCACGGTTAACAAAGTAATAATGTGTTCCGTCAATCTCGCCTTCTCTCATTTCACGGGTCGTCATTGAAACAGAAACTTTTATGTCATCTCTCCCGAAAAGAAGCTTGTTAAGAACTGTGTCTTTTCCAGATCCTGAAGGGCCGGAAAAAATAACAAGAATACCGTTTTCGCTCATTCTTCATCCTCCTCTTCATCAAGCTCGTCCATATCATCATTAAGTCTGTTTGCAACGGTTTCGCTCTGGAGATATGTCAGAATAACATGGTCACTGTCTGTTATGATAACAGCTCTGGTTCGTCTGCCGTGGGTTGCATCGATAAGTGTACCCTTTTCTTTGCACTCCTGAATAATTCGTTTTATGGGAGCTGATTCCGGGCTGACAATGGCAACCATTCTTGCAGCATTAACCATATTACCGAAACCTATATTTATAAGCTTCATTACACTTCCTCCGTTATTCTATATTCTGAATCTGTTCACGGATTTTTTCAATTTCTGCTTTGATTGCAACAACTCTGCGTGCAATTTCTACATCCTGGGCCTTCGAGCCGATTGTATTTGCTTCACGGTTCATCTCCTGAACAAGAAAATCCATTTTCTTGCCGACTGCCTCACTGAGTTCAAGGAATGAACGAAGCTGAGAAATGTGGCTGCGAAGTCTGACTGTTTCTTCCGCAACGGCAACCTTGTCCGCAAAAATAGCGGCTTCGGTAAGTATTCTCTGCTCATCGATATGTGCGTCAACGAGAAGCTCTCTCATTCTTCCGAGAAGCTTTTCATTATATTCGGCCACTGTTTCGGGCGAACGTGACTCAACATACTCTACATTTGAAATGATTTCATCAAGACGGAAAAGAACATCGTCACGAAGTCTTGCACCCTCACGCTCTCTCATGGCAACAAATCCGTTGAGTGCAGCTTCGGCAACAACCTGAACGGCGGCCCAAATTCTGTCTTCATCGGCTGCCTGCTTGCGAACCATAAAAATATCACCGACTCTTGAAATATCCGATACTTTTATATCATTTTCAAGACCGTAGGTTTCGGCAAGTTCTTTGTATGCATCAATATAGCCTTTGACAAGAGAGTGGTTGAGCGTGATAACGGTATCAGGTTCTTCAACCGCTTCAATCTGAACATAACACTCCATCTTACCTCTGGTTAATCTGCCGTTAAAAAAGGATTTGAGCTTTTCATCAAGAAATCCGTAGTTTCTCGGCAGTTTCGAAGAAAATTCAAAATATCTGTGGTTAACGCTTTTGATTTCAACCGTAATATTCATACCGTCGGCAAGCTGCTGAGCTCTGCCGTAACCGGTCATACTTTTTATCATTTTATCAATACATCTCCCGTAATAGGATTAATTATGGCATCCCGAACAGCCTGACATAAGAGCCTCGGGAATTTCAACTGTCAGAACCTCTTCACCCGCAAAACCGAGTCTTATGAAAGCAGGTGCAGAGAATTCTTTGCTTATTTTTGCAATATATGCGTTTCTGTTTGCGGCATAATTCATTGAAGCTCTTGCAAGACCTTCAACAATGATATCGTCATCACATTCAACAGAAATAAAATTCATGTTGAAGCCATCAACCGTAAAGCTTGCTTTACCGATTGAATCCTCGCCGTCATATGCAACAACTTCAACGCAGTTTTCTTTTTCATAAGGAACAAATTTTATCATTTTGAACCTCCGACTGATTTAAGACCCGCAGACTTGAAAAGAGATTCGATTTCCTGCTGAGTAAGGTCTCTGTATTCACCCGTACGAAGCATTCCGAGTCTGACAGAGCCAATCGCAGTTCTTCTGAGCCTTGCAACCTCAAGGTCAAGAGCCTCGCACATACGACGTATCTGCCTGTTTCTGCCTTCATAAAGAACAATCTCAAGAACTGCTCTTCCTTCTTCTTTAGAAATAACATAAACGTCCGCAGGAGCTGTCAGTCTGCCGTCAAGCTCAATTCCCGTTGAAAGAATATCAACTTGTTCAGTTGTTATTCCGGGTCTGACTGTAACTCTGTAGGTTTTCGGAACATGTTTTGAAGGATGCATCATTGCATTTGCAAATGCACCGTCGTTTGTAAGAATCAGAGCTCCTTCGGAAACTCTGTCAAGTCTGCCAACAGGATAAACACGTTCTTTTACATCTTTAACGAGCTCAAGAACACATTTTCTTCCGAGCTCATCATCCGTCGTTGTTACATAACCTCTCGGCTTATTAAGAAGAATGTATCTGACACTTTTTTGAATCATTACCTTTTTGCCTTTAACTGTCACGGTGTCTTTTTTAGGGTCAACACTGTCGCCAACCTGAGCAACAATTCCGTTAACCTTGACCGAACCGTTTCTTATCATTTCTTCCGCTTTGCGTCGGGATGCAACTCCGGCTTCGGAAAGAAACTTCTGAAGTCTGATTTTATTATCAGCCAATTATTTCACCTCGGGTAAACTTAAAATATCAACCAATCTGTTAATAAGATCAGAAAATAATCCTTTATCTTCATTATGCTGAACAGGAACTTTCCTGAACTCAACTGATTCATTCGTGAGAAGAGGAATTTCCGCAATAACCTTTTCATCGGAATAAAATACCGCCGTTCCTGCAAAATCATTCTTCTTTACAGGCGCATACAAAAACGGTTTTGTATAGATTCTTATTCTGCAATTTTCATTTTCAACATAAACGGGATTTGAAGAAAGAGAAAGTGAAATCTTATTCTTTTCGCCTCCGACAACAGCTATATCGGGCAATCTGCAGGTTAATTCTACACTCTTACATAGCGAAAATCCATATTCGAACATTGAAATATGGTCATTCCAGTCATCAGGTGCGTTCAGAGTTACAGCAACAAGAGTTATTCCGTTTCTTTTCGCAGCGCTGACAAGACATCTTCCGCTTTTCTTTGTGAATCCGGTTTTAATCCCTACTGCACCATCATAGCTCCACAGCAATCTGTTATGATTTGTCAGGGTGCGTGCATACGGAGGATTACCGTATGATACCCTTACACTTTTCTTTGAGCATATCGAGGCAAACTCAGGATTTGAAATGCATTCGCAAGCAAGAAGTGCCATATCGTAAGCGGTTGAATAGTGGTCTTTATGGTCAAGCCCTGATGCTGTTACAAAATTAGTGTTTTCCATTCCGATTTCAGCCGCACGGCTATTCATCATTTCAGCAAATCCCTCAGGATTTCCGCCGAGCACATATGCAACCGTATTTGCCGAATCGTTTCCCGATTGAAGAAGCATTCCGTAAACAAGCTCTTTCATTGAAACACTGTCTCCTGCAACTAGCCCCATTGAAGTTCCTTCAACCGAAACCATTTCAGAAGTAACAACAATTTCTTTTTCGGGAATTCCGGCTTCGATTGCAAGAAGAGAAGTCATTATTTTGGTTGTGCTTGCCATGGAAAGACGCTTTGTTTCGTTTTTTGAGTAAATTACTTTTCCGTTATTGACGCACATCAGAACAGCACTCTGTGCCGAAACCGAAGGTTCTACCGCATAGGAATACGCATCCAATGTAACGGAAATAAAAAACGAAAGAATCAAAGAGATTATTTTCTTTTTCAATCAGCTCATCCTCATAAAGTTAATACTAAACTATATGCCGATGAAACCGATTTAATTATTAAACTGTGGGCTCTGCCGAAGCCATGTAATCGTTGATTGCGTTATCAACAGTCTTATCTTTGTTCTTGAGCTGGCTGATAACATCTGTTGCCTTATCAACAATATCGGGAACCATGCCGATAACTCTTTCTACCGAGCCTTCTGCAGCGTTGATATACTTAACGGAAACACTGCCGTTGTTGACAACAAGGAACGCAACGGGAGAAATTGTTATGCCAGCTCCGCCGCCGCCGCCGAAAAGCTCCTGATTGCTTTTTGAGGGAAAGTCTGTACCGCCGGAAGCAAAGCCGTATGTAACCTTTGACACGGGGATTATCTGAAGTGTTTCACTAATTTTGATGGGGTCGCCGATAATTGTGCTTACATCCACAAGATCTTTAATCTTTTCAATTGATGTACCGAGAATTCCTGATGCTGACTGTTCTTTCATTTTGGTTTCCACCTTTCGTTATTCTGAATTTAATTATTTATAATCTGCTTTTCCACATCAGCCTTCGGAGCCTTGCTGTGCTTAAGCAGTTTTATAACAACTTTGAATAAAAGCTCAAATGCAAGCACGATTACCGCACATATAAGCTTTACGGGTCTTACGGAAACAACCGTATGAAGTCTTGCTTCGTTTTTTCCGTAGATAAAATCGGGATTAATATCAATATTGTATTTTTTTACACGCATTTTATTAACGATAAGCCCCATTGCCGGAAATGCCACCGAACAGGTTTTACCGTATCTGATTGCGGTTTCGGCTGAATCGCCTGCACCGACTTTAAGAGATATAATCAGCTCTTCAAACAAAAACGCTCTGCCGATTCTTCTGAACATTCCGCCGAGCGCATTTGCGGCATCCTTAAGAAGCTGAACAACACCCGAAACACCGCGGTTATTATAGAATCGGACAAACATATTATCCTTTTTCTTCTTTTTGGGTTCGGGAATAACCTCGCTCTTTTTTTCAGGCTTCTCTTCCTTTGTTTTTTTCTTCTTCTCCTTCTTGGGTTTCTTTTCTTTTTCCTTTTTGGGAAGAATATCAAATTTAAGGAAAAGCCATCTGACCGAAACCGTCACATCATTTTCATAATGCACCATAACGGTGAATTTTATCGAAAGCAAGATTACAAAAAACGCCATGATTCCGAGAATGATATAAAGCGCTGTCATCAATCCGCCTCCTTTAAACTTCTGCCTGGAAGAAATTTCTTATCTGTTCACCCTGCTCATTATCAATTTCATCGTCTCTTTCGGGCTCGTTTTCAGGCTTTTCGGGAAGCTCCGGCAAATCGGCGAGCGATGAAAGACAAAAACATCTCAGGAAATCGGGTGTAGTGCCATATAAAAGGGGTCTGCCGGGCAAATCAAGTCTGCCCTTTTCTTCAAGAAGACCTTTCTGACAAAGGGTTGAAACAACGCCCGAACAATCAACACCTCTTATCTGCTCGATATAAGCTTTGGTTACAGGCTGATTGTAAGCTACTACGGCAAGAACTTCAAATGCAGCAGGAGAAAGAGGCGCATTCTTTTTTATATCGAGAACATTTCTTACCTGCTGTGCATACTCAACTCTTGAACAGAGCTGATACTTACTGCCGAGACGGAGAAGACATATACCGCTTTTTCTTTCGTCAAGACTCATGGAAAGTTCCCAGAGCGCACCTGACACAACATCGGGTTCAAGCTCAAGTGCCTGTGCTATCCTCGAAACTTCAACAGGCTCGCCCGAAGCAAAAAGTATTGCTTCGCACGCCGCACGAATTTCGTCATTCGTCAATTTCAATATCCTCCCCTCTGCCGTCAAGAAGCGTTACATCGACTTTATCTCCCTGACCTTCAATATGAATTCGTTTAGCCTTTGCCATCGCAAGAAGTGCAAGAAAAGTTGCAACCATTTCAGAGCGTGACTCGGCATCCTCAAAGAAAGAAGAAAACTTCCTTGTTTTTTTGTTTCTGAATTTATCGATAACAAAACTGATTCTCGATGCAACCGAAACTATTTTATGAGCAACAATTCCCCTGAAGGCCTCAATCGGAGGAGGTAATTTCCGTTTACCCTTACCTACCGCCGCCATGTATGCCTTGAAGATTTCAACAGGCTCATGAATTCTTGTGTAAGTCATATCTACTTCAATTTCTTCAGGCTCACGGGAATAATAATCAAATCCCTTCGCCTGATTCTGAAGCTTTCCGGCAACCATTTTGCAATCCTGATATTCCGTTAACTCACCGCGGAGCTCTTCAACAAGCTTTTCAGCTTCTTCATGTACGGGAAGCAATGAAACCGTTTTGATATACAGAAGTCTTGCAGCCATTTCAAGAAATTCGCTTGAAATATCGAGATTATCCTCCTGCATCTGACGAACATATTCCAGATACTGCTCAATGATTTCCATAATCGGAACATCGTTGATGCTTACTTTCTTTTTTGAAATAAGCTGAAGAAGCAAATCCATGGGACCCTCAAAAACTTCAAGCTTATACTGTAGTTTTTCCAAAGGAACAAACCCCTTTAACTGAAAAGTGTGAACGGTAAACCCGTTAATTTAACAATCAGGTTCATAATGTGTCCCGACACAAACGACATCGGTCTGTCAAGAACACCAAATATAATTAACGCAAAAACGCCAAGAATAATATAGCGTTCATACTGCATGATTTTAAAATAATATTTTGAAGGAATAAGCAGGCTTGCTATTCTTGATCCGTCAAGCGGTGGAATGGGAATAAGGTTGAACACTGCAAGACTGACATTAACAAATGCAGCATAATAGAAGAACATATAAATCACATAAAGCAAAGTTCCTCCCGCTTTCACAAATCCGAAATAACCAATCTGGGAAACGAACATCAGAATAACAGCCATAATAAGATTTGATATGGGTCCCGCAAGAGCTGTCAGCGCCATACCTTTTCTTGGATTTTTGAATCTTCGTGGATTTACCGGTACAGGTTTTGCATATCCGAATCCGGCAAGAAAAATCATAAGTGCACCCATAAGGTCAATATGTGCCATGGGAGCGATTGTAAGCCTTCCCTTGAGTCTTGCGGTATCATCACCAAGCCTGTAGGCAACCCATGCATGAGCAAATTCATGAATAGGGAGTATGCAGAAAACAACAAACACCCTTGACAGAAGGTTAATTATAAGATCAACGGAAAAACCGCCTCTGATTAAATCAAATAACATTTCATTTCCTTTCCGTGCCGATAACAACTCTTTCGGTTCCGTTAAAATCAAGAGCTGTATATGTTACGGCACAAACTGCAGAAAATAGATTTTTAATGCAATCCGCCTGTCCCTCTCCGCATTCAACCGCAATTGAGCATTCGCATTTCTTAAGCCATAAATCCGCAATGGCACGATAGAAATCAAGTCCGTCTTTTCCGCCGTCAAGTGCCATTGAAGGCTCAACAAGCACCTCTGACTGAAGAGTAGGAATCTCATCTGTCTCAATATAAGGCGGATTCGAGAGAATCAAATCCGGCTTCGGTAAATTTAAAAAATCAAATCCGCAAAATATATCTCCGTGAATTATTTCGGCATTTTCACATTTTAATAATTCTTTGTTTTCAATAAGATATCTCATTGCATCAGATGATTTTTCAAAAAGAAAAACTTTGGCATCCGGTCTTAGTTTTGCAACTGTTAATCCTATGCATCCTGTTCCCGAACACAAATCGAATACAACAGGATTTTTTTTGCCTTTCAAATAATCAAGTGCAAAATCAACAAGCAGTTCAGTTTCAGGTCTGGGTATCAGCACACCCTCGCCTACTTTAAAACAATTACCGTAAAAATCCCATGAACCGATTACGTACTGAATCGGAAATCCGTTTGCGCGCTGAAGAATTTTCTCAATGAAAACTGCAGACTTTTTATCATCAGGTTTATCTTCACCGTGAAAGATAAAATATTCTCTTGAGCAATCAAAAACTTCCTCAAAAATCCAGCGGGCTTCATTACGCGCATTTTCAATTTCATTTTTTACCAGTAAATCAGTTCCGCTTTTTAAAAGTTCCGATACTGTCATTCGGCGCTCTCCGTGCCCTCTTCTGTTTTCTTTTCAACTTCACCCGTGAGAGCAGCTTTCATTGCTTCAATGGCAACTTCGATTATTGCATCATCGGGTTCAGCGGTTGTTATTCTCTGCATAAGAAGACCCGGTGCTGAGAGAAGTTTTGTTAATTTGTTGGGATACTTACCTGCAAGCTGAATAAACTCAAAGCCGATACCCATAATCGCAGGCATCATAAGAAGTTTAACAGCAATCCATAATGCCCTGATTTCCGTAAGAGCGGGAAAAGCAACCGAAACAACGGATGAAATAATGATGCTTAAAAGAATTGTTACGAAAATAAAGCTTGTTCCGCAACGGGGATGACATCGCTTTTCGTTTCTGATATTTTCAACGGTAAGTTCTTTTCCGTGCTCGAAGCAGAAAATTGTTTTATGCTCTGCACCGTGGTACATATAAACTCTGTGAATTTCCTTCATCCTTGCAACAATAGCCATATATACAACGAAAATAACAACTCTTATCAGACCTTCAAAAATTGCTCTGAAATCGGTAATTGCACCCGATGCAAGCTTATCGTTGACAAGGTCAAAAACAAAACTCGGCATCCACATAAAAAGAAGAAAAGCAAGTCCTATTCCGAGCACTGCGGAAATACCGCCAAGAACAGCCATCATCTTCGGCCCGAAATGATCCGTAATCCATTTATCAAGCTTTGATTCAGGTTCCTCATCTTCCAAATCAAAAGATGTTTTTTCAGCTGACTCCATAAGAAGTTTATAGCCGAAAATCATAGATTCAACAAACGAAACAACGCCTCTGAGAACAGGTATATTAAAAAAATTATATTTTTTTCTGATTGAAGTAAAATTCTTCATCTGTGTTTCTATTGTGCCGTCGGGAAGACGAAGCGACATTGCGGCGCCCTTCGGACCTTTCATCATTATGCCTTCCATCAGCGCCTGACCGCCGACTGCAACATAATCATTCTTCTTTTTGCTCATCGGAATAATACTCTCCTTCTTTATCTGAATTATCTCTGTCAACGGGTTCGATGGGTATTTTTATTCTTACGGTTGTTCCTTCGCCGAGAACACTGTCAACATCAAGTTCACCATTATGAAGTCTGACAATTTCATCGGCAACCGCAAGTCCGATTCCCGAACCTCTGACGGTAGTGTTTGCTTTATAGAACTTTTCTTTAATGTGAGGCAAATCCTCGGCAGGAATTCCTGCACCCGTATCACTGATGATTACTATAATAACAGCGGGATTCGGCATTTCCGCAAAAACAATAATCTTTCCGCCCTGCTCAGTATACTTGAGTGCATTATCAAGAATATTAATAAACACCTGCTTGATTCTTGATGCATCACCCTTTGCCGGGGCAGGAATATGAGGAACATTATATATAACTTCGATGCCTTCCTTGATTGAGCGTTCTTTAAAAGCAAAAACAACTTCATCAAGTTCAGCAAGAATATCGATTTTTTCTTCTTTGAGCTGCATTCTTCCGCTGCTCATTCTTGAGAAATCGAGAAGCTCTTCAACCATATCATTGAGTCTTGACGCCTCGTTGATTATAACTCCCATTCCTCTTTCAGTCATCTGAGGATCGGAATCACCGACCTGCAAAAGTGTTTCACCCCAGCCTTTGATAGCAGTCAGAGGAGTTCTCAATTCGTGGGATATTGTTGAAATAAAATCATTCTTCAGTCTGTCAGAAGCCGCAAGCTTTGTTGCCATATCATTTATTGTTGTGCAAAGCTCGCCGATTTCATCATTATACGGATAATGGTCAATTCTCGCTTCAAGGTCACCACCTGCGATTCGCTTAGCGGTTTCACCTATCGATTTAACAGGATTAACAATTGAACTTATAAACATAACTCCAGAGATAATAAGAAGCGAAAAGAATCCGATGCACGCAAATATCACAACAAGAAGAATTCTGACAAGCTGAGTATCAATTGCTTCAAGAGAAACCATGAATCTGACTGCTCCGCCGTATGACCCGCCGGGATAATTATAAATCAGAGTTGAAGCCATGATTTTTTCGCCTGACGGAAGTCTGCCTGTCCATTTAGCACTGTCGGATTTATTGGCTAACGCTTCATTATATTCAGGCATATCAACTTTTCCTTTGATATCAAATCCGCTTGAAGAAAGAATAACATTGCCCTGATCATTTATAATCCAGACCGCCATTGTATCCTTATGAGGAAAGTTTTCAACAAAATCTCTGCCTGCAGCTTCAAATCCGTCAGATGATGCATCGCCGTAAAGGCTGAATGAAGCAGCAATTTCATCAGCTGAATATGCATCAAGAGTCATATCAGCAACGCCGTAATAGTAGCTTTTGAGAGAGAGCATAAGAACAACTGAAACAGTTATAAGAATAACAGCAACAATCGATGCAACATTAAGAAACCATCGCTTTGTTATTCCCATAAATTTCACTTTGTTCAGCTCCTTTCAGAAAAAATTATATTATCCATTTATAGCCTACGCCCCAGATGGTTGTTAGATGCTTGGGAAGCGAAGGTTCTTCCTCGATTTTCATTCTCAGACGTCTTATGTTAACATCAACGATTTTTTCTTCACCAAAATATTCACTGCCCCAGACCTTGTTAAGAATATCTGTTCTGCTCAGAGCGGCGCCGGGATTCGCAAAGAAATATTCCATCATCTGGAACTCAACCTGAGTGAGCTCAATATATCTTCCGTTTTTGGTCAGTGTTCTGCTTCTCAGATTAAGCTTGAATTCTCCGAGCTCAATAATTTCAGAAGCGGTTGTTTTAGCTGTGCTGTTCATGGCAACGCGTCTGTATATTGCATCAACTCTGGCAACAAGCTCTGTTGGTGAAAAAGGTTTTGTTACATAATCATCTGCGCCCATCATAAGACCTGTTATTTTATCCATTTCCTGAGTTTTGGCAGTGAGCATGATAATTCCGATATTGCTGTTTCGGGTTCTGAGCTGTTTGCAAACCTCAAGACCGTCAACATTCGGCATCATAACATCAAGCACGGCAACATCAATATCTCCGCCGCAGAATTCATAAAGTTCAAGAGCTCTTTCACCGTCTTCAGCTTCAAGAACATCATAACCCGCTCTGCGCAAATTGATAACAACAAACTCTCTTATCGCAGCTTCATCTTCGGCAATAAGAACTCTTTTCATCTCGTCTCCTCCGTTTAAGGTAATTTTGTAATTCTTGATTTTATGTATTCCTCGGTAACTCCAAGCTCTGTTCCGCTTTGAGTAACATAAACGCAAACAACTCCGTCTTCCTTTTCGAGAACGGGAATATACGCTTCAAGCGAGCCCTGATTCCATCTCTCTGTTCCGATTTTCAAAATTGAGAAAAGGTCGCCGATATTTTCGCCTTCGGAATCTGTTCTGTAAAGAATCCAGCAATTCTGCGCTCTGTAGTTTCTGATTCCTGTTGAAACAATCTCTTTTTTATCAAGAAGAACCATATATCCGTCGGAATAATTTATGAGAGTGTTTGCAACAATCTTCATTCTTTCTTTTGACTCAAAGTTAATCCATTTGGTGATATAAACATTCTCTGTGTTTTCTGTAAGCGAATCATCACCGCTTCCGAGAATCTGATTCTGAACAGGTATATCGATAACGCCGTCATTGTTTACATCAGCACTTGCAACAGGTTCGTATCTTAAAGTCAGATTATTAGTCAATGTTTCGGTATCAAGCAACGGAGCGCACAGTGTTGATTCCTCAGAATCCCAATAGATAACCTCGGTTATCATCTGGCTTTCGCCCTTGAGAGCGTCAACATATATCATAAGCGGTGAATCTTCGGCTGATTTTTCGGTTTTAACGGAAGTATATCCGCTGACATTAGGGTCAATTTTAATTTCACCCATTTGAATAACAGTGTCACCAAAAAGCTTCATAACTTTCGCTATTCTCTGATTGACACCCGACACATTGTTCTGAGTTATAAAAAACAAATCTTTTTTTCCGTTTGAGTCTATATCAACAATCTCCGATACAGAACAGATTTCATTTGAGATTTCTTTATATTTATCTTCAAACCTTGAGCTTCTGTATATCGAAAGCGTGTTACCCGATGCAACGCCAGATGTATTCCAATTAACGATGATTTCAGATTTGCCGTCACCGTCCATATCCGTTATCTCAACACTTTCAACTCTGTTGCCGTATCCATTGAAATCGCCTTTGGAAATCCATTTTCCTTCTGCCGTATTAAAATAATGCATTCTGACAACATTTTCGTCTCTGCTGTCTCTGTAGAATATCAGAGCTTCATTTGAACCGTCGGAATCAAGGTCCTCAACAACAATTGCAGAGCGATAATCTCCCGTATTCGGACTGCAGAAGCTGACTTCGGAATTAACCTTTCTGTTGAATTCTTCAACAAGCTCCTCATATTCTTCGTAATAAAGAGGAGGCGTTATAAGCGAGTTTACGGGGCGTATGAGACTTCCTGTATTGCATGAAGAAAATACAACGCAGACAAAAACAGAAATAACGATAAGCAATATCGCTTTTATCTTCATATCAACACCCCTTTTAAGCCTCTATGATTTCATAATATTATAGCATACTGTATTTCCATAAATCAACATATATTTATAATATTTATTTAAAATTAATAATTATTTAATAAAGAAATAACGGCTCAAACGGATTTTATATATCCGTTTGAGCCAAATCTTGTATTTTTAATATTATTCTATATTTACGGTCACTGAATAATCTTTACCATACGACCAACAGTCATCGGTTTCAACAAAAGCATTAACCTGAATCTGACCTTCAAAATCATTAGGAACTTCACTTAAGTCAGCAGTGACGGTAAGATCTTTTGTTTCAAGTATATCAACAGATTCTTTAGGGCCTATCATTCTGACGGTTTCAAAATCAATGCTGACAACCGAAATCTTTTTTCCGTCCGGAGCATTTTCAAACCTTACCGTTGAAATATCGGGAGAATCCATAATTTTATCACCGAGATGACTTGCATCAACAACAACAGATATTTTTTCTGTACCGTCAAGGAAAATACAGCCGTTCATATCTGCAACGGAAACATCTTCGGGTTTGTAAACACCGTTAAAAATTTCGGAATAATCCAACTCATAAACCTCAAGAACATCGTTGACATTCAAGGATTCCGAAAGAGCAACCTCCGCATAAGAAGGTGTAAAACTTACGGTAAACGGATCGAACTTGCCGTCAATATATTTTGCGGGTTTGTTATCGCATTTATATCCGATTTGTATATTCTTTCTGTCATAGACGGGAATTGTTACCTTGATTTCTTTGGCAGACAAAGTTATATAGTTATCATCGGGATTAATAATATTTCCGTTAAAATCAAGGAGAAGAATCTGAGCATAAATTTCTGTGGTCTCATTGAGAACCACGCTCTCATCATATCTGGCAACAACGCTTTTTATGTTTTTAACCTTTGATGCCGGTCCGGAAACAGAAATTGTTTTTGTTTCATAATTAAAAGCAACAGAATCCGGAATATATTTATTCTCACCATTGGAAATGTAGGGTATTTGCGGAATCACAGGAAAATCTTCATCAAGCTTCTTATCAAAAAATAATTTATAATAAGCAGATGCAGAGCTGTCAACAATCTCAAAATCACTAAAGCTGTTGGGATCTTTGGTAATATTGATTGTTACAGGCACTTCTCCTACTCTGGTTATGGAGTCGGTCTGCAATTTGGCAATTATCTGATTTTTTATATCATCGGAATCTACAACAACACGCTGACCTTTGATTGTTACTTTAACGGTTTTATCATAATTACCGAAGCATTCCAGATCCAAGCTTTTCTTGATATACTCAAAATCAGCCTGCACATTCACATCCACGGTGTTTGTAGCTTCAGGTCCGTATTCAACAGCAATAACCAGCCAGAGAGCAATAGCTGCCACAACCGAAAACACAAGCAGGAATCGGTTATTATAAAATAAATCACTTATTCTCTGATTCTTTCGTTCCATTTTTTTTACCCTTAAAAAGTTTTTTGAAAAATTTATTTTCTGTTTCAACAACCCCGGAATCATCATTGATAAGATAATTGAGAAGTCTTTCTCTGAGCTGAGCTTCGGTGAGATTTCTGGTAAGAACGCCCCTGAACGCAAGAGATATAATTCCTGTTTCTTCGGATGTAACTATTACCATCGCATCGCTCTGCTCGCTCATTCCTATTGCAGCTCTGTGTCTTGTTCCGAGATCACTGGAAATCTTTTCATCTTTTGTTAAAGGAAGAACACAGCCCGCACAAACAAGTCTGCCGTCTCTTACAACAGCTGCACCGTCGTGAAGAGGAGAATTCGGGAAAAATATGTTACCGATAAGCTCATGAGTCACCTTGGCATCAATGGTTGTTCCCGATTTCATTACATCACCAAGAAGAAGCTCTTTTTCCATAACAATAAGAGAACCTGTTTTACTGTTTGCCATTCTTTGAACGGCCTTTGCGATTTCAATAACCGATTCACTTATAACCTGTTGCTGTTCGGATTTATTGCCCTTGAAGAGCCACGAAATGCCAACAAATCTGCTCTGACCGACTCTTTCAATAACCTGCCTGATTTCCTGTTGAAAAAGAACAATCAGAATTATAAAGATATTCTGGAAAACAACTCTGAAAATAACAGAGGTTGTCTGCATTCCTATCTGATGAATTATAAGATAAGCAAAGCCAAGAAGCAAAAGACCTTTTACAAGCTGAAAAGCTCTTGTTTCTCTTATTAGCTTTGTAGCATTGTAGATTATAAACGCAACTATAACAATATCAAGAATATCAACAAATCCGGGTTTGATTTCCGTTGCCTTTGAGAAAAACTCGGAAACGTCACCGAAATTGGGAAACTTTTCAAAAAAGCCTGCAATTTTTTCCGAAAACAAACTTGTATTTTCAGCCGCGGCAACCGCAGTTGTTGCTGATGTTAAAGATTCAACAGGCATCTGACCAATCCCTTCATCTAATAATACAAGGATATAATATCACAAACGATATAATCTTGCAAATATATATTCAAATCTTTACAAAAAATTAATTTTCGATAATACATACCGCATGAGCTGCCATCCCGTTGCCGTTTCCGGTGAATCCGAGACCTTCTTCAGTTGTTGCCTTTACACTGACCATATCAACGGAAATACTGCAAGCATCAGCAATATTTTTTCTCATTTCATCGATATACGGACGCATTTTGGGCTTCTGTGCAAGAAGTGTTGAGTCAATATTAACAACGGAAAAGCCCTTGTTTTTTAACACTTTCACAACTTCTCTAAGCAAATCAAGGCTGTCGGCACCTTTGTATTTTTCGTCATTATCGGGAAATAGACAGCCTATATCTCCGAGAGCTGCTGCGCCGAGAAGAGAGTCACTTACAGCGTGAAGCAAAACATCTGCGTCAGAATGTCCGAGCAGACCTTTCTCATACGGAATTTCAACTCCGCCGACAATAAGTTTTCTGTTTTCGGTAAGTCTGTGGACATCGTATCCGTGACCTATTCTTATCATTCAGACAACTCCTTTTCAATCTCTTTGACATCTTCAAGAAAACGTTCGTATGTTGTTACGCAGTTAAGAACTTTTATAAGTGAATTTGATGAAAGTCTTTCCGGGAAAGAATAATATTTCAGCAGAGCTTTTCTCTTCGCAGAGCTATTTAATCCGCCCGTAAAACCAAGCTCGTAAAGGTCTGTTTTTGTTATCGGTCTTTCAGGCTCTATCGTTGATTCACAAAGGACTCCGGCGTTTGCAAGTGCCTTCATAATCACATCCTCGGGGACACCCTCAACACCAAGTTTTCCTTCTTTAGAAGGCTCGTTTTTTCTGCTCTCTTTGCCAAAAATATCGGGTATGTAGGCATTAATTACATCATTTTTATCTACGGTTGAACCTATAAAAGAACGTATTTTAAAGCCTGCGGAATCACTGTCCGTAAGCACCAATATTCCTCTTTTTTTAGCAAGTGTTCTGATTAAAAGCTGCAGTTCTTTATCTTTGAATATACCGAATCCGTCTGTCTGGATTATAGGTGCATCAATAATATTGGAAAGTTTGATCTTATCATACTTTCCTTCAACAATTACAGCCTGTTTTATTTTTATCATAGTTATCCCCTGCCGACCCTCGCAAGTTTAACAACAGCCTGCTCAAGTATCAATCTTTTATCAAGTGCCGAGCTTTTGAGCGTTGTGTCTGCCCATTGAAGAATATCAATGCATTCACCTATATCACCGAAAGAAAGCGATGATCCGTTTCTTGCGGCATTTGAAAGCCTGAATTCCTTGCCTGCATAATTATAATATTTCGCAACTGTCTCTGCCCTTTCGCCGGATTTAACAGCTGCCTTTGCTCTGTAAATATCAGAATACTGCGCAATAAGAGCACCGAGAATCTGAAACTCATCTTCACGCTGTTCAAAAAGCAGAGAGAGTTTTTTGAATGCACTGTCAAATCTGCCTGCGGTAAGATCTTTTATCATATCAAAAACCTTTGCATCAAGGCTTTTTATGCAAACAGCATCCACATCACTCTTTCTGACAAAATCACCCTCTGCAAACGCACAGACTTTTTCCGTTTCATTGAGCAATGTGTTCAGATCACTTCCTACGCAGTTTATAAGATAATTTGCAACAGCTTTATCAAAGGGTTTCCCCCTTTTCTTCGCACCGCTTTCAAGCATTTTAACAAGTTCTGCGGCTGTTTTTTTGTCAAATTTTACCGTATCTCCATATTTTTCAAACAGTTTAACCGCCTTGTTCCACTTTGCTCCCTTGGGTTCATATGCTGTAAAAGAAAAAACCAGAGCACAGTCATCAGGATTATCCGAAAGAAGGGTTTCAAGTTGTTCAAAACCGCTTTCATCAAGTGTATCAAGCGGAAAGTCCTTAACCAGCACACACTTTGTTTCTGCCATCATGGGAACAGCCTCGGCACATTCATAAATCTCCGAAAAAGATGTTTCCTTGCCGTCAAACGTATGAAAATTGAAATCCTCAAAGGATGAATCAACTGTTTTTTTTACTATTTTTTCGGTATAAACCTTTTTAAGATATGTTTCATCGCCGTAAATCAGATAAATACCTACAGGATTGCTCTTAAGTTTTTCTTTAAGAGACGATTCGTTCAAAGCTGGCATAACAATCCTTTCCGGGAATCAATCTTCCCTTGTTATACTTACGGCACCGTCGGATGCCCTGATAATTATGTTACCTTCGCCGCCCGTAACCTCAGAATAAATTCCTTTTGAAGAAATTTCTGTTTTAAGAATATTTCCCCTTGATTTTTCTGCGCTTATAACAACGGCTCTGCAGTCATTCTGAGTTATTCCCCGAGGATGTTCATTCCTCGAAATTACAACATCATATTTGCCGCCGATTTTCTCAAAATCAACAGGGTCAAAGCATATCAGAACAGATAAATCACTATTTTTGAATACTGCATAATGAGAATTATCCAGTTTTCCGCCGAAAACACCAGAATCTTCCGATATCTCAAGCGAAGAAAATTCTTTAATTGCAGAAGATTCAAGCAAAAATTCAGTTCCGTCAGGCAATCCGTTACACCAAACAGTCTGCGGCCTGAACTCTCCGACAATTCCATTGAAACAGTTGGAATTATAATCACTTATATCGGGTATTATTATTGATTCAAGCTCACCGCCATATTGCTCAATCGCTTCAGTCAGTGCAATATTGCTCAGAAATTCGGTTCCGCCGCACCCGAAAAGATAATTCTTGCCCTCAGTCCTGATTATAACCGATGTTCCGTTTCCGCAGTCAACAACATTAATTCTTGTTTCTCTTTCGGCAATTTCACTTCCGATAAACATAATTGCCGCAAAATAAACAGCGCATAAAACGCAGATCATGCCATACTTTTTCTTTCTGTTTCTAAATATCAAAGCAGAAGAAATAATAATGGCAGCTATGCCCGCAAGAACTATAAACTCGATTTCACTATCGGTTCTGACAAAAAGATTTTTCAATTCCGAAACTTTTTCCGCAACTCCGATAAACATTCTGACAAACAATCCTCCGGCAAAGGCGGGAATATTAAAACCGCCAAACGGAAGTGAACCGATAATTGCACTCAACGAACACATAACAATACACACTTCAGAAAGCGGCATTGCAACGGGATTTGCAAGAAACACTCCAAAATTAAAAACATTGTTCATTCTGAACGTAACAGGCAGAATGAATGCAGTTGCTGCAGCAGTTGAAAAAACACATTCTGCTGCATATCGAAGTACTTTGCCGATAAAATCGGGTTTGATTTTCTTGAAAAAACGCTTGACTTTCTCTCCGAAATGACGGGAATAAAGAATAAGTCCGAGTGTAGCAAGAGCTGACAGCTGAAGACCTGCCGAGCCAATCGCAAACGGATTATATATCGCAATCACTGAAAGCGAAAATCCAAGCGAATTCAACGCATCGCTCTTTCTTGAAACAATTTCAGAAAGCAGATATATTATCATCATAATGCCTGAACGAATGACGGAATATGATAAACCCGCAATCAGCATAAATGCGATTACGCCGACCATCGCAAAAACATTGGCAAGCTTATGATTCATCCGTGTTTTTCTGAGAACAGTCAGAATAAGAAATGACCAAAGCGACAAATGAAATCCCGAAACGCAAACCAGATGCATAATACCTGATTCGTTAAAATCTTTAATAATATCATCGGGAATACGGCTTTTATCGCCGAGAATAAGAGCAACAGCGACAGCTCCCCTTTCATCGGGCAGAATTCTGTAAACAGCTTCTCTTGCCGATGCTCTGAAATCAATTATTTTCTTTGCAAAAGGCTTTTCCGATTCGGGAACATCCGTAATCACAAAATCTTCTGAAAAAGAATATGCTCCCATGAAAAGTCCTTTGGATTTATATGAAAGCAAATACTCCTCATCAGACGAACCAAGAACAAAAAAGTTGAAATTGCCCTCAACAATATCGTACGGTTCTGCTTCAATCGGTTTCGAAAAAGTAAATCTGAACTTAAGTCCAGACTCTTCTCCGTTAATTTCCAGAGCCTTTGCTTCATAGTAATAATTACCGTAACGTTCTTCACATTCACTTGTCAGAACCGCTTTGACTTCACAATTTTCACCGTCATATTCCAATGACGGCAGATAAAGCAAAAACTCAGAAGTGATAAGA
This sequence comes from Acutalibacteraceae bacterium, assembly GCA_045602905.1. GTDB lineage: Bacteria > Bacillota > Clostridia > Oscillospirales > Acutalibacteraceae > CAG-177. Next base: position 20,164 of record JAZSCL010000103.1, on the reverse strand, counting down.
AGCAGACAAGCAACTGCTCCCGATGCGGCAATAACAGGTATGATTCTGCCGTTTCTAAGCTTTTCCGAGAAAAGTGCAATAACCAGAGCAACGGTAAATGCAGCAAACGCCGCTACCGTTACTCCGGTTTTCATATCAAAAAGAACTGCAACGGTGAAAAATACCGTAAAACCAATTACCGAAAACGGACGGGCCATTTATTTCTCAATAAGAGGAATTGTACCGAGGAAAACAATATCATCTCTGTCTGCGGCATCACCTTCGGCAAGTACAGCCGCTTTTGCAACAATATTTGCATCAAACTTTGCGCAAAGAGTTTCAACAGCTTTAAGTGATTCCCCTGTACTGATAACATCATCAAGAATAACAACACGCTTGCCTCTTATCTGCTCGCCCTCAATTCCGTCAAGAATCAGGGTCTGCACGGCATCGGTTGTTATCGAACGAACTTCAACCGATACAGGCTCTTTCATATAAAGCTTTGCTTTTTTACGGACAACAAAATACTTTTTGCCGCTCTGACGTGACATTTCATACGCAAGAGGAATGCTCTTTGCCTCGGGAGTCACGATATAATCAAATTCAGGAAGTATTTTAAGAAGCTCTGTTGCGGAATGAACGGTAACTTCAACATCGCCGAAAAGAATGAATGCGGCAATATCAAGTTTATCACTTATAGGACATCTGAGCAAATCTCTTTCAAGACCTGCTATATCAACTCTGTAATATTCTGACATATCTTTCTCCTCCCAATCAGCCTGCAGGCCATCCGAAATCTCTGCCGCTCATAAGATGGAAATGAATGTGTTTAACGGTCTGACCTGCACTGTCACCGCAGTTGTTGACAATACGGAAGCCGTCAAGCTTCTTTTCTTTTGCAATCTTTGCGGCAACCTCAAATACATGAGCGATAAGTCCGCTGTTTGATTCATCAATCTCGGCAGCAGATTTTATATGCTCTTTGGGAATTATAAGAATATGAACGGGAGCCTGAGGCTCGATATCATTAAATGCGATAACTTTGTCATCTTCATACACTTTGGTTGTGGGGATTTCACCTTTGATAATCTTGCAGAAAATGCAGTCCATAATTACACTTCCTTTTTTTATTTAATCATTTCTTCAACTATAGATACAACCGCATCCATAGCTGCTTTTACGTTTGAAATATCTTTTGTTCCTGCCATTGCACTGTCAGGTCTGCCACCGCCTGAGCCTCCTGCAAGCTTTGAAACAGCTTTAACGATATTGCCGGCGTGAGCACCCTTGGCAACAGCATCCTTACCGCAGGCACATGCAAAGTTTGCACTTGCACCGTTGACACCGCAGATAACAGCAACGGCATTGTCATTTTCCTTAATCTTATCGCACATTGAACGAAGGTCACCGGGGGTAACGCCTTCAACCGTTGTTGCGATAAATGTTACTCCCTTAATATCAACAGAATTACTCATAAGGTCGCCTGTTTTAAGCTGCGAAAGCTCTGCACGAAGCTGCTCGATTTCTTTTTCTTTCGCCTTAAGGTCCGACATAAGAGAGGCCGCCTTTTTGTCAAGCTCTGAAACATTTGCAAGCTTCATGTTTGCGGCTGTGCCGTTAATAAGAGCATTATTCTTTGCGATATATTCAAGTACTCCGTAGCCGGTTACTGCTTCAATTCTGCGCACGCCTGCAGCAACTGACGACTCGGATACAATCTTGAAAAGACCGAGTTTGCCGGTGTTGTCAACATGAGTTCCGCCGCAAAGCTCTGTTGAGAATTCACCTGCTTTTACAACGCGGACAACATCACCGTATTTCTCTCCGAAAAGTGCCATTGCACCTGCTTTTTTAGCTTCTTCAATGGGCATTTCGGTGCTTGTTACGGGTAATGCGGAAAGAATGATTTCATTGACTCTGCTTTCAACCTTTGCAAGTTCATCGGAAGTGAGAGCAGAGAAATGAGTGAAGTCAAATCTCATTGCATCGGCATTGACAAGCTGACCTGCCTGCTCAACGTGTGAACCGAGTGTTTCACGGAGTGCAGCCTGGAGAAGATGAGCTGCAGTATGGTTTCTCATTGTTGATGTTCTTGATTCTTCATCATAAACTGTTACTGCAACATCGCCGATTTTAACGCTGTCACCTGAAAGAGTGCCGTGATGAAGGTATACACCGTCAGGGTCTTTGGTGGTGTTTGTAACTTCAAAAACATTTTCACCGATTCTGATTACACCTGTATCACCTGTCTGACCGCCGCTTTCAGCATAGAATGATGTTTTATCAAGAACAATGATTGCGTTGTCACCGTCATTGATATAATCTTTTCTTTCACCGTCGGAAACGAGCGCAAGAACTTTGCCTTCGGTACCGTTTTCGGTGTAGCCTGTAAATTCTGTTTTAGCAACGTCTTTGAATGAAACGCCGTTATTTCTCCAGTCAGAATCAGCGGCATTTCCTTTTACGCTCTTTGCCTTAAGTCTTGCTTCTTCAACAAGCTGACGGAACTTTTCTTCATCAACCGTGATGTTTCTTTCGTTTGCGATTTCTTTTGTGAGGTCAATGGGGAAACCGTAGGTATCCTGAAGTTTGAAAGCATCATCACCTGAAAGTATACCGTTCTGCGCTTTTTGCATCATATCGTTAAGAAGACCAAGACCTGAATCGATTGTTTTGTAGAAGCTTTCTTCTTCTGTTGAAATAACTTTTTTGATATAATCGCTCTTCTCAACAAGGTTGGGGTATGCGTTTGCATTTTCAGCAATAACTGTATCACAAACTTCCGCAAGGAAGGGTCTGTCAATGCCGATGAGTCTTCCATGACGTGCAGCTCTTCTGAGAAGTCTGCGAAGAACGTATCCTCTGCCGCTGTTTGAGGGAAGAACACCGTCACCTACCATGAAGGTTGTGCTTCTGATATGGTCAGTGATAACACGAAGTGAAATATCTTTCTTTTCGTCATCATGATAATTAAGCTTTGCAATATCCATGATGTGTTTCATGATGTTACGAACTGTGTCAACTTCAAAAAGATTATCAACATCCTGCATTACGCAAGCAAGTCTTTCAAGACCCATACCTGTGTCAATGTTGGGATTTGCAAGGCGGGTATAGTTGTTTTTGCCGTCATTTTCAAACTGTGTGAAAACAAGATTCCAAACTTCGATAAATCTGTCACAATCACAGCCTACCTTACAGTCGGGGCTGCCGCAACCCTTTGAAGGACCTCTGTCAAAATAAATTTCAGAACAAGGACCGCAGGGACCTGCACCATGCTCCCAGAAGTTATCTTCTTTGCCGAATCTTACCATGTGTGAGGGATCAACGCCTACCTCTTTAGTCCAGATATCAAAAGCTTCGTCATCTTCAAGATAAACGCTGACATAAAGAAGTTCCTCAGGAATTTCAAGCACTTTTGTGAAGAATTCCCAAGCCCAGGCGGTTGCCTCATGTTTAAAATAATCACCGAACGAAAAGTTGCCGAGCATTTCAAAGTATGTGCCGTGACGTGCAGTTTTACCTACATTTTCAATATCGGGTGTACGGATACACTTCTGGCATGTTGTAACTCTCTTTCGGGGAGGAGTTACCTCACCTGTAAAATACTTTTTCATTGGGGTCATACCTGCATTGATAAGAAGAATACTCTTATCCCCCTGAGGCACAAGTGAGAAGCTGGGCAATCTCAGATGATCCTTGGATTCAAAAAATGCAAGATATTTTTCTCTTAATTCGTTAAGTCCCATCCATTTCATAATATAAAATTCCTCCTATGGGATGATATTTTATCCCTTATTTACATATTATTTGCGTTATATAATTAAAAAATGGTGCAGAAATACAATCGGTATGGGACGGCTTTTGCCGCGGTACCACCCAAATTGCGCATTCTGCACCTCTCATTCCTTATAACGCAGGTAACGCCGCCGTTCATCACGGCAGAGCTCAGAGGCGGCCTTTCCGTATCCTTTTGCTTAACGGTCATTCCACCAACCAGACCGTCTCTCTGTTAAGCAGACAAGGAATTCTTCCTCTTCAAAGCTTATTAATATTAACGCTTATATTATAATGTTTTGATTTGATTTGTCAATCGAAAAAATCAGTTTCTTACTCTTTCGACCATAGTCATTGCAATATAGCCATATCCGTTATTATGCTTGATGCGTACCCAATAGTTACCGTTATCGGCGAGCTTTGTGCCGTAGCCTTCAACAATATCGCCATATTCAAGCGAACCGATCTTCTCATAATCAGCACCTGCATCGGTTCTGATATTGATTCCGTCCTCAGCAATAACCTTATATTTCTTTCGTGACGTAGACGACGATGATGAAGAAGGTGTTGTTGAAGGTTCATCGTCATTATCTTCTATGGGAGGCTCTGCTTCAACAGTCACGGTTATATTTACACCCTTGAAGGTATTCATTGCATTGCCGACAAGAATAACACCCCATGTTCCGTTTTTGCAGGCGATGAATACGCCGTCTTTGCCGGGCATGATGTTGGAGTAGCTGAAATCCGCTATAACATCCTCATCAAGGTTAATGATACCCATCATACCGTCTTTTTTAACGCCCACAAATCCGCCTGTTACGGGACGGCAATAATCACAGAAAAGTGATTCGCCTGTTTCATTGAGCTCGTTAACGGCTTCGTAATCGTAATCAATAACTTTCTTATCTTTTTCCTGATTGACATAGCCCCATTTGCCGTCTTTTCTTGCAGCTGCATAGCCTTCAAAATAACGGTCACGCTCATCATACGATGAACCTTCAAGACCTGTAAATGGATCCATTTCATGTCTGGGATGAACGGATGTTTCAACAGAAATTTCACCGTTAACGGTTGTAATTCCGTATCTTTCACCTTCAATATAAACCACAAGATGATAATTATTGTTGCTTGTATAGTCTTTACCTGAACCGCAACGCTCAAACTTTTCGTAGTTGGGCTGAAGAACAACATTTCCCTGATAATCAAGCAAACCGTATTTACCTGTTGTTACGGACTTGAATGCGCAGTAGTTTTCATTGAGGTATACAATTTCACTGCATTCTTCAAATCCTCCGGGAACCCACTTGGATGCAGCATTTGCCATAGCATCTTCTGTTGACTGAGGAGCGTTACCGCTTGTCTGATTTTCGACATCCGGTTTATCATTTCCGCCCTTTGCAAAAACTGCAACAACAATAACAAGAACAACAAGAACAGCTCCTGCAACGGCAAGCATTTTTTTATTGATTTTCTTCAAATCAAATTTGCGTTTTGTAAACTCAGCTGAAGTATCAACAATCGGGGCAAGAGGAGGATGAGGTTTTTCATCCTCGAGAGTTATGCCGCCGTAGATATTGAGTGTTTCATCACCTTTGTTTGATACAGCGGGAGTAAGCTCGGGAATATCAAGCTCATCTTTTTTCTCTTCCGAAGGTCTGATGTTTTCAGCATTAAGAATTTCATTGATTTTATCTTTGAACGAAACCACATTATCTTTGACTTCTGCTTCGGTATCGGATTTAATAACATCAGCAGGTTCTTCTTTCGCAATTTCTTCAGCCTTTACCTCTTCCTTGACAGCAGGAACAGTCTGTTCGGCTTTTGCAGATTCGGCTGCTTCATATGCTTCAATCGCAAAAATAAAGATTTCTCTTACAGAAGAGCCTTCAATGGAAACATTTGATGCTGCACTCTGGAATATTCTTGTGAGCACAGGAAGTGAAGCGGGATTTTCGTCTTCTGCCGCTTCAAGACCGACTGCATTCAGAATTTCTTCTCTTGCTTTTGCGAGAAGTGAGTTTGCAGTGCTTTCCGAAACAGAAAGGAATTTCGAAAGAGCAGGGACAGGCATACCATTATTATAATGAAGAACAGCAGCCGTTTTAAGTTCAGGCTTAAGATTCTTGACTGCGGCAAATATTTCGTCACACTTTGCGGAATCCTCAAGAACAATTTCAGAAAGAAATTCCGAAGACGATTCGGCTGAATCTTCCGTTTCTTCAATAACAAAACTATGACTGTCTTTGTAAACTGCAGAAACATTCTGCTTCATCCATATTTCAAAGGCTTCGGGTTTTTTCAGCTTTGAAATGCTGCAAAAAGCCTTAGCATATGCTTTTTTTGTTATTTCCGCAGCCTCTGCATCGTTTTCACAAAGAGTTGCGGCAAGAAAATATGAGCTTTTTAAAGTTTTTGAATAAAGTTTTGCCATTGCATCGGTATCACCGTTGCAAGCGGCAGTTACAAACTGAACCATATTTTCACTCACTACATTTCCACTCCTATCAGTATATATAATTCGACTTTTCACCCATTAACATAATTATTAATGATTTTATACTATATTTGGTGATTTGTCAAGCAGAAACAGCGTTAATATGTCAAGATATTGTAAATTTTCAATCAAAAACAAAAAAGCCCGTACAACAAGTGTGCGGGCATAAATAAATTTAATATCAAAGGGGTTTCCAGTCTGCAAGTTTACCTGCTTTTTTCCAGAGCATTTCAGCCTCAACAACCCATTCATCAAATCCTGCAGGTGTCTCGGGGAATCTTTCATAAAGCTCTGACAGTTTTCCGCTGCTGATAACACCGTTGAGAATGCTTTTCACTTCTGCAACGGTAATATTGCAAGTCATAATACCTACAAGAACAAAGAAAACAGTTTTAAGATAATCGGTAATATCAAGTTTAAGTCCGCCATCACCCATTGCTCCGAGGATTTTGCGGCTGAATATAACATCATGTTTAAACAAAAATTCGTTTGCCTTGGGGGAATGGCGTACAACAGATGCAAGAAGTGCCATGAGATTAGCAAATTCCTTGCCCTGAGTGTCATTATATTTTTTATTGATTGACCACAGAGACTCTCTTGTGGGATATGCTCCGTCTTTCATTGCAGCCGATGCATATTCTACCGCTATATCCTCAAGTACAAGAGAAGCAGTACATCCTTCGCCGCAGTTTGGCTTTGTTATACAAGCGGCATCGCCCATTGCAATGAATCCGTCAGCAACAAATGAATACGGGGCACGGTGATAAGGCGTAACTCCTCTTTCAATTCTTTTCACTTTATGCGCAGGAAGTCTTACATTCCCGGCAAATTGCTCATAGACCTTTTCAACATAATCATATCCGAAACATGAGCCCATTCCGATGATAGCCTCTCCGTCTGCGCCCGGTGCAATCCATGATTTATAGGAAAGCCAAAAATGAGACTTCATCCATTCCTTTCGGTCTTCAAGCTCAACATAACGAAGCGTTACATAAAACATATCGTCGGGTGTAAGCTCAAATTTTTCAATGCCGTAGTTATCGGGCAGACTGCGTCTTACAACAGCGGGAATACCGGAGCAATCCGCAACAAGACGGCACGATACGCTTACTTTTTCGCCGTTCGCTACATATATAACACCGCAGATTTTTCCGCTGTCATCATACATGAGGCTGTCAAACGAAGCGTTATAAACTATTTCAGCACCCGTTTCCTCTGCCCATTCATTCATTCTTACAACATAATCATGTTTATGCATTCCGATAACGGGTGAGTTTGCCGGCTTCGGATAATTACCGTATGCTGACATCATCATCTGCTCTTCAAACTCAAACGCCCATATTCCGTCGCCTTTATGCACTTCGGGCAGGCCGAATTTTTTCATTTCATCTCTGCCCATGTGAAAAATATCATAAGCGGGACTGATTGTTGATTTCGGGCTTTTATCAAGCGCAAGAACACTGAATCCTTTTTCGGACATTCTTCTGGCAAAATAACTGCCTGCTGTTGATGCCCCGACAATAACTATATCATATTTTTTCATTAATATTCCCCTTTCATTAATCCCATTCGCAACCCGTTACCGTATCCATATCAACGCCTTTAGTTTCGTTTGTTTTGCGGACAAGAGCAAAGAAAGCACCGATAAATCCAGGCACAAGAAGTGCGAGAGAAACAATTCCGGTTGCTGAGTTTCCGAAAATTGTCATAACGGGCAATCCGACTGCATATGAAATCACAACTCCTGCGGCAGTAACAATAAACTGTGCAGACATGGCGGATGAGCGAAGATTGGTCGGTGCGGATTCGCCAATCATCATAATAAGAACGTCATTTGTTGAATAGAAGCTTCCTATACTTGCACCGCAAAGGAATCCGACAATATACGGATTCCAGTCAAAACCTGCGCCGAGGGTAAAAGTCACAAACGCAATAAGGCAATTGATTGCAGTTGTGATCGCTGCAGGTTTTCTGCCCTTTGAGTCGGAAATGAATCCCATGATAACCTGCGATACGGCACATCCCACGGGAAACATAAACAACGCCTGTGTAACAACACCCGTGCTGACTGTGTTGAGTATGCTTTCGGTTATTTCTCTGCCCGAAGCCATGCTGCCTGCATATCCATATGTCATTATAACCTGGTAGTTTATTGTGCCTATGAATCCGACATTTGCAATTGCCGATGTAATATAAAGCCAACGGAGCTGATTATGTTTCATTGCAAATTTCAGAGCAGGAATAAGGCCTCCCTGAGCATTTGCGGCATCAGCCTTTTTCTTTTCCGCATCACGCTCTTCATCGGACATTCTGAGATATCTCAGTCTCGAATCGATGAAGCTGTCTGTCTCTCTTGCGGTTACCAGTGCGACAAAGCATGTAACAACGCCGACGATTGCGGGAATGAAATAAACATTTCTCCATTCCGAAGCATTTTCCATAAGCATTCTTCTGAGGAAAGGGATAAGCATTACAGACATATTGGCAACAAATTTAATTGATGAATATACCCTTGCTCTGTGCTTTGACGGAGAAGATTCCATGATATACACAACGTGCATATCGTGAGGAATAAAGAACTGAACAAGACATGCTCCGACGAAATATAGGAACGGATTATCTGAAAGAAAAATCACAAGCATGGCAAAGCTCATACCGAATGTGTTAATGATAAGAAATTTCTTTCTGCCCCAACGGTCGGCAAGCGGTCTGTATAACAAACCGAGCATCTGAAACGGAACAATTAGAATAGAAATAATATCAAGCAATCCAACTGAGCTCTCACCGAAATTCGATAGCAGATCATTTGCAATTTCGGTTTTCATAAGAGTTCCTATCTGGGATGCAATTTCATCGGTTGCATAAATGAGAGTTATGATAAAGACAAGATACACAAAATACAGATTCTTTTTTGGTCTTGCCTTTTCTTTTTCCCATTTCAGAATTTCTTTTTTACGTTTTTCGTTGACCTTGGCAAGCTTTTCGGGAGTTATTTCTTTTACCTTCAAAATATTCGCTCCTTATTTCAATGTCGAGAATGAAGCTCTGATTTCATCGGTGTTGCCCGATGAAAGATAGTATTCATATTCAATGGGACTGTAGCTTCCGAAATCCATAAATTTAACCAATGCGATATATGATGTTGTTGCATCCTTTGACGGGTCTGTGTTGTGTGTGTTTTCTCTGTCAAACACACCTGCAAGAAAACGGGTTTCATTCGGTACATAGACTCCTATTCCGAAGCTGTCATCGAATTCCCCTATGAATGCCGACCAATTTTCGGTTGAATCAAAATTCGGATATCCGGCATCGGGCCAAAATATAAGCTCAGGCTCTATTGTGAGTGCATCGTTTGTCCACGGTTTATCACCTGAATAATAAACATATCTGTTGAAGGGCTCAATGCAATAAAATGCGGGAATTTCCTGGGATGTGTAATAATCGGGATATCCGGAATAATCAACGAATCTGCATGATGCATGAACAAGACTGCCATCAATTTTATATGTTGCTTCCATATAGGAAGGCGTAATGCACTCTTTTTCCTTTGCCCAATCAAGAGGTCTGCACTTGATGTAAATTGAACTGTCATCAATTATCAGATCAACTATCTTACTGCTGTCACCGAACTGATTTCCGCCCTGCACGGGATTATAATTCCAGACATTATCCATAAATATTCCGCTTTCGTATTCGTCACAGTTATATGTGCCGTAATATGATTGCTGAACAAGTCTGCCCGGATCGAAACGGTTGATAAGATTGACATTATCATTAACGGAAGCAGCATTATATCTCTTCGAAGCATCGGAATCAACCTTAATTCTGCCTTCTGACTCAACAGCCTGAACATTGGAATTAAGATCTTCCATATAGCTCAGTGCGCCGCCCCAAAGAAGGTCAACTCCTATTTTATAATTCTCGGTTGAAATAAAAACTTCTCTGTCGGGAATTTCCCTGTTGAACACGGAAACACCTATGATTTTCACTTTTGCTTTTTCCTTGTCAAGAGGTATGAACTCTATTGAAACAAGAGCATTTGCTTTTGTTTTATCAAGGCAATTATCGATAAAGGATCGGAAATCGGATTTCTCTGAAGGTTCAACAAAAAATTCTTCGCTTTTTTCCTTCACGCCAGCACGGTATGTAATTATACCTTTAAGATAACTGTCGGACGAATATGATATTCCATAGTAGTTGAACCATCCGCAGCCGTAATCATCAATCAATATTTTCAAAGATTCGGAAATTTCAAACATTCCGTTTGAATCCGCAGCTGCCGATTTACCGTCTGCAAGAATGCTTTCTGCAGGAAAATCCGTTTTTGAAACAGTAAAATCCGTGTCATAATTCGACGGAATAAAACTCACGGGATAACCTGCAAATCCAATAAAGAAAGATAATAAAATCAAAAATATTCTTTTCACATAATCACCTCTGAAAATTATAAATAAATTTTACCATCATGTAAAATCCGTGTCAAGTTATGATTGACTTGTTTTTGTATTGATGTTAAAATAAAATAATGAAAAAGGAGGCATTGCCATGAAAAAAATCCTTTCAATTCTGCTTTCGCTCACACTTGCATCATCGTGCATGATTACCGCAGGAGCATCAGCAGAAAAAGCCCGGGTTTATTCGGTTTATGACGACGGTATGCTTTTCAGACAAAACGAAGAAGCAATCATTGCAGGCATCGCATCAGACGGCAATGAAATCACCGCTGAGCTTATACTTGACGGAAAAGCCGTTGCAAAAGGCAAAACCAATGCAAGACGTGACGGTACATTTGAGGTTTCCTTCAAAGCACCCGAAGGCGGATACACGCAGTATACTGTCATTCTGAAAGAAAACGGCGTTGAATTCGAAAAACTTGAAAATATTGTTTTCGGAGAATTATGGCTCGCAGGCGGACAAAGTAACATGATGTATCCTCTGGGTCAGGACAAATACGGCCTTGAGATGATGAAAAACAATGTTAAACTGAATCCCTGGATAAGAGTTCTGACAACTCCCGCATATCCCGAATACAAGGGTTCAACAGAACTTGTCCCTCTTAATCCGATGAATGATATCAAGGATGCCGAATGGTTAACCGGTGAAGATACCGGAATTTACGGCACATCCGCCGTAGGGTATTTCTTTGCAGAAAAACTTATGAAAGAAATTGATGTACCCGTAGGCATTCTAAATCTTAACCTCGGCGGTTCGGCAATCGCCTCGTGGCTTTCAAGAGATGCCATTGATTCCGATGCGCAAGTCAGAAAACATCTGACCGATAACAACCGATACTTCCCTGCAGACGAATGGAAAGAGGATGGCCACAATCTATATACAGATATGACCGCAAACTACAATTTAAGAATTCATCCTGCGCGTCACTTAAGAATTTCGGGTATGCTGTGGTATCAGGGAGAATCCGATATCGGTTATTCAGCCGATGAATATTCCGATTGCATCGATCTTCTCCAGCGTTCATATTCCGAATTATTCGGGTTTAAAAACGGTCTTATGCCTTTTGTTTTCACTCAGCTTGCATCATATTTTTACAGCGAAGACGGTCTCTGCCTGCCTCAGCGAAACATTGATTTTTCAAATATCCAGCAGGAAAGACCCAAATCCAGAGCACTTGTTTCAATTTATGATTTACCTCTTACTTTCTATCCCGAAGCCGGTTCAATCCATCCCAATACAAAGAAAGAAATAGGCGAAAGAATGGCATATGCCGCAAAAGGTTTTGTTTACGGTTCATATAACGGATATACAACCGCAACGGTTGAAAAATCTGAAATAAAAGACGGAAGCATATATGTTACACTCAGGAATACCGGTGACGGTCTCACATTTTTCGATTCTCTGCCCACCGGCTTTGCAGTTTGCGGAGATGATGGCATTTTTGCCCGTGCCGATGCCGAAATCGTATCCGCAAACACAGTCAGAATTTTCAGCGAATATGTTGATAATCCAGTTTCCGCAAGCTATGCATATTCCGTTATGAATATGGAATCAAACCTTTTTGCAACAAACGGAAATGAACTCTCATTCCCCGTAAGCCCATTCATAACAAATCAGAGCATTGCAAAGCATTATTGGATTGATAAATTGTGGGCAGACTGCGAATCCGAAACAGTATGGCATATACAGGGTGAAGAGTTCAGCAAATACCACCCTCTCTGGGAAAGCAAAAATGCTGTTATATCCTATTCATCGAAGGATGCGTTCAGCGGTGAAAACGGAATAAAAATCATTTCCGAAAGCAAAAATTTCTCCGTTAATCCCCTGCTGACTTATAAAGAAAACGTTACTTCCTCTGTTTTCTCGGATGTTGACAAAGACTATTCCGATTACGGCAAAATGATAATCAATATCCGTAACAACGGAAATTCTGAAATAACGCTAAGCGAAATCAGATTTTATAAGAATCCTGTCTTATGGTACGCTCCCGCACTTGACGGCACAAGCAATCCGGATGCCATTATTCCTGCAGACGGCAAATGGCACTCACTTTCGTTTGACTTAAACAAACTTTACCTTCACAGTAACGAAGGCGGAATATCAATCCCAAACGAAAAGCTCAGGGATGTCAGAGATATAGAATTCAGTTTTGAAGCCGAGGGAAATTCCGATTTAAGCATCGATGCAATAAGATTCACCCCCTCTGTCGATAATCCCGGGTTCGGCTTTGATGCCCAAACAAAAAATGCCGATAATCCGCTTGAGTTTCTCTCATCGCTTTTTGTCGGATTAATCAGCATGGTTATTTCGATTTTCAGATAAAAATCCCCCCATCGTTCTGTAATAAAACGGTGGGGGTACTCTTATACGTTCAGCATCGGAAAACCGTCGGAATTCCATAAAACTTTTCTTTTTCTTGCGCTTCTGCACGGGTCGTAAAGCGAGTCCTGCTCCGAATACCCGCATTCACCTCTGAAGCATTTCTCATCTCTTGAATGATAAACAATAATCCAATCGCCGTTTTCATCTTTAACAAACGAGTTGTGACCCGGACCGTATTCTTCTTCAAGGTCATCGGATGTCAGCAACGGCTTATCAAGCTTTGTCCAGCTTAATATATTCATAAGATCCGCTTTTTCATCCGCATACATAAGACCAATGCAATATTCGGGTCCCGTTGCCGATGCTGAAAAAGCAAGATATATTCTTCCCTCATGAATCATAACCGACGGTCCTTCGTTAACGGGAATCCTGACTCTTTCCCATTCGTATTCGGGTTTCGTGAGAAGCATTGCAGGACAGGTTGTTTTCCATGGTTCATCAGGATTGACAGTGGCAAGATACACATTGGAGTTACCGCCGTTCTGTGCCCACGCAACATAGTTCTTTCCGTTGCATTCAAAATAAGTCATATCAAGCGAAAAGCCTCTGAATGAAAAAACGTCTCCGTCACACGCCTGAAATTTGCCCTTATCAATCCACGAACCGTTATAAGGGTCTTTTCCCTCACACATTATAATATGGCAATCGATATCCCACACATTATCCGGACTTTCACTTGCCGCAAAAAAAACATACCACTTACCGTTTATCTCATGAATTTCGGGTGCCCAGATGAATCTGAATGAAGTATCGGACTCATTCTCATGCCAAATAACCTTTTCTTCGGCATCGTCAAGCCCGTCAATGGTTTCAGACCTGCGGAGAATTATTCTGTCATAACCGTTTTTGTCGTCACTGCCGTACATCGGATATGATGCGGTAAAATAGTACCAACCGTCACTCCCCCGTTTAACAAACGGATCGGCTCTGTCTTTTATAAAAATTTCAGTTTTAATGCTCATTATTTTCACGCTTCCTTGACTTTTTTTCCGCATATATGCTCAGGGACAAGCTTCAGCAGAAGAGTTTTTTCTGAAAAGGATTTAATTTCTTTTTGTATATATTCTTCATCGTCTGTGAATTTACGGCTGAGTTTTGCAGAAACATCAACAATAATATCAATATCTTCAATAATTTCGATTTTGCCGAATACAATTACACTTCTGATATTCAGTGCCCAATCATTTTCATTTCTGAATCCACCATCATAAACGCAGAACGAAGCTTTATCATCGGTTTTCAGCGAATCCAGTCTGTGACCTGATTTTCCGCAATGGAAATAAACACATCCGTCATCAATACAGTAGAAATGATTCATAGGCATACCGTAAGGATATCCTCCGTCACCCAAAACGGAAAGAACTCCCCTTTTCTCATTTATCAATATTTCAACACACTCATCAAAAGATATTTCTTTGTTTTTTCTGGTTAATTCTCTGAACATACTTTTTCTCCGCAAAAACTTAATTTAAATTATCGTATCACACAATCTGCTGATTTTCAATAAAAATAATCGATGCCGTAAACTCCGTCTTAAATCAATTAATACAAACTGCTAATTATATTTTCAAATTCCGTTGTTGATTTAAAATCATCCGAAAACGGATATTTTTCAACGATAAGATTTCTATAGTGTTCTTTAGCATTATAGGTGCTTCCCAATGTAAATTTATCAAATAATTTCCCGTCAAACAGCCGTGAACGCATAACGGTTATTCTCTCCATGTTATCAAATTTATTTGCAAGTTCTGCACACATTTTCAAATTTAAAAATGCATTTTCGCTGTCACCGATTTGATAATACCTAATTGCGAGATGACCGAAATTATGAATCATAACTCTCCACATTTTACCGTAGTTTCCGTCATTATAGATAAAGTTCAACATATCAATTTCTTTTCTGCATAACTCAAGCTTAAAATTATCCTCAAATCTGTCATCAAAGAAATAATATTTTTCAAGATTGTTGTGCAGCAGCAAAAACTCTTCCTCCAGAGTGTTTCTTATACTTTCCTCTCTTTTCGGATGGTTTTCAGGATAAAAGAAACAAAACATTTCCCTGCAGTCTCTCATTCTCGGCATTTCATTAATCAGATTTTCACAAAAATCAAAGGGCACTACAGAATCCTCTCTTTTAGAAAGAGAATGATATAATTCAACAATAATATGCTTTGATGTAATACGAATCCAATCAACTGTACAGCTTTGCTGAATTCTTTTATAAATTGACAACACCTCTGGCCCAACTTCATTTTTGGAGGCGGTACTGCGCACAAGACAAGCCATATATCTTACCAAAATCCGAAAGTCATTGGGATACCTGTTTTTCAATTCTGTTATATGTTTTTTCTGCAAGCTTCTGTCTGTCAGATTATCATATTCTCTTAAACCTTCTTCGATTTCACACTCTTTTTCTGCGTCATCGAAACCCAAAAGAATATCAACAGATATATTAAAAAATTCTGCAATTACAGGTATAATTTCCAAGTCCGGATAAGTTATTCCGTTCTCCCATCGGCTAACCGCTTGAAAAGAAACACCCAGACACTCTGCAAGTTCTTCCTGTGTTATATCAAGATCTTTTCGGTAGGTGCGAATTATTTCACCAATTTTTAATTTCACAACATTTTCTCCTTAAACATATTATTGCCGGCTACTAAAATATAACATAAAAACCAATCAATATGAATACCGTTATTGTAGAGAATAATTCAATCAGAGTAAGAGAAAAAGAAAAATTTAAATTTATTAAAAAAATCATTGACAAATCAAATTCTTTTTGATATTATATTTATCGTTGCGAATACGCACATGGGCCATTAGCTCAGTTGGTTAGAGCAACCGGCTCATAACCGGTCGGTCCGGGGTTCGAGTCCCTGATGGCCCACCATATTTTATATAGGGGTATAGCTCAGTTGGTAGAGCAGCGGTCTCCAAAACCGCGTGCCGAGGGTTCAAGTCCTTCTGCCCCTGCCACAAAAAAGTCCGGAAATCCTTGATATATAAGGGTTTGCGGGCTTTTTCTTTGTTAAAAATTATTTTTCTGAATTCGCACTTTACCGTAAAATATCGTACATTTTCGAGGGCTATGTGCCCCCCAATGTGCCCCCCGCAGAAGACCGCTATCCCTATATATATCAACAGTTTTTATACATTTCTATGTATAAAAAACCATTGTTTTTGGGGCAAATTTTACCGCGTGCCCTAATTTAAACAAAAAAGCAGAGCAGAAAGACGGTTAAATCTTTCTGCTCATATTTTATTCTTCACTGTATTCGTGCGGTCTTTCTTTATACTCTTTTACCTTATAGTCACCAATGGTATCATATTTGTTCTGCTTTGCAGGTTCATTGCTGAGCATATCTTTTGTATCTTTGTGCAGTATTGCATCAAAAAATATTCTTTCAAGATATTCATATTTAGAGTAAATACCCTGCGAACACCATACTAAAGCATTGCGAACATAGTTTGAGTTTGTTTTAAAAAGCTCATGCTCAACATCAAAACCTAGAGAGTTGGCAAGCAGTACAGCAAATACTATTACACTTCTTGTGTTACCTTCTCTGAACGGATGTATTTGCCATATCTTTGCGATAATTCTTACCAGCCGGAAAACAACATCATCATCGTTATCTCCGGTTCTTTTCAGCTTTTTAATTTCTTTCATTGTTGAGTTTAATTCTTTTTTTATTTCTTTAGGGTAAGCATATCTTACAGTATCTCCGCCAAGAACATCTTCAGACTTTGTCATCTGAATTGTTCTGAATTCTCCCGCCCAAGAATAGATTTGTCCGAATATTTTCCTGTGAATATCCTGCAATGTTTCGGTGTCGAATTTATCGTATTTCAGATTATATATCCCGACCATTGCTATGTTTGTTATATCAGCCTCTGCTTTCCTTAACAATTCAGAATCTTTAATGTCGGCAAGATTTATCAGAGTTTTTACATCGTCATATAAATAAGGGTCTCGCATTTGTTATACCTCCACGGGAAATCCGTATCTCTTTAATGTGCTTTCAAAAACTGAAATGAATGTTGCTTTACCCGATAACCAATTGTCGAGTTCTTCTTTCGCTGTTTTGCTGACGGGTACACCTTCAATTGAAGTCATTGCATCAGCAAAGGTTACGCATCTGTTTTTAGTTAAATCGTTTATTTCATCCATACCTGCACTAAGGTCTAACATATCAAGTTTTCTGATAAATGATGAATCTAAAAGCTTAACAGCTTCTCTGATTTCGGTAAGACGCTTTTCAACATCACTTAACTCGGACTC
This sequence comes from Acutalibacteraceae bacterium, assembly GCA_045602905.1. GTDB lineage: Bacteria > Bacillota > Clostridia > Oscillospirales > Acutalibacteraceae > CAG-177. Next base: position 2,801 of record JAZSCL010000103.1, on the reverse strand, counting down.
ATATTTTTTACGAAGCTTTAAATCTCTGTCGATTGAATCGACATTTTCAGATTTAATGTAAACACTTGTTACCTTACCCTGGACTCTGCATTGAAGGTAGCAGTATTCATTTCCGTTGATATTTTTCTTTGAAATATATCCGTTGTGTAACACGGAGAGTTCATTGAAAAAAAAGACTTTTTTAGCTAAAAGGTTTTTATATTCAGTTGTAATTGTTTTTAACATAAATACACCTCCGTATATCTTATGTGTATTATAACATATTATAACCTACAAATCAAGAAAATATTATATTTGTAGGTTAATTATTTATATCCTTAAAACCCATTATGTCTGTTGATACTTTTTATTTTGTATGATAAAATAACCGAAAGAGAGGAAGTGATTAAATGAACAAGAAATCATTTGAAATCTTAAGTGCCGATTCAGTTGTGGCTGTGTGGAATGACGGACAGCTTACAGTTATTAACGACGCTTTACTTCCTTTATATTTAAAACATATCAACGATTCCGAAAAGTGGCTTGCAAGCAGAGCCGCTGACAGAAAAAGAGTTAATATACGTCTTCTCAAGAAGGCACTCAGACTTGCTGAAAAAGATGATATCTCAACGGTTGTTCACGTAAACGGTGCCACAATTACCGATAATTATTGGGTACGCTCCATTGATTCAGAGCTTACTTATGCTGACGTTAAGTTTGATAATGACTATTTCTCTAACCTTGCTCTTAAGGGTACTTATGACAGCTTTAACCGAGCCGCTAACAGCAAGCACAGCAGAACCCCTGAGCTAACAAATGTAGGTAGCTTTGAGAAATGTTGGAAGCTCCAAGACGGTAAATGGTGGATGTATAAAAAAGCCAATCATAACGAACTGTTTTCCGAACTTTTTGTTTTTGAACTCGGTAAAGCTCTCGGAATGAATATGGCTCATTACGAGCGTGGTCAAAGTGTTATTAAATCTCTTGACTTTACGGATTCATCAAGCGTTAATTTCGAGCCTGCTTCAACATTTATGGGTGACAATGAAGATTATGAGGATGTTGTTTCCAAACTTCAAAAGATTTGTCCTGAAGCAATTTCGGATTATGTCAGAATGATTTTCCTTGACACTATAGTCGCCAACCCCGACAGACACACAAACAATTTCGGTTTGCTCCGTGATATTCATACTGGTAAACTTATCGGCTTTGCTCCTAATTTTGACAACAATATGGCTCTTATCGCCAGAGGTTATCCAAAGAAATCAACCTCAAAGGATTTGCTTATTCAGCTGTTCAATGAGCTTCTTGAAAATCATTCCGAATTTAAAGATTATCTTCCAAAGCTTGATGAATCAACAGTCAAGAAGATTCTTGATAAATTGAATATGAAGGTAAAAAGGCAAGAAATAATTGATTTTGTAATTAACAGATATAGTATGATTTCATCAATTTAATAATCAATTATCACAAACAAAAAAAGAGAGCAGAAAGACGGTTAAATCTTTCTGCTCTTAAATTTTTATGAAATCAATGTTTCCTTGATGAATTTATCCTGCAGCATAGCGGCATTAGCCTTGGATTGCTCGTCAACGTGAGTATAAATATTTGCTGTTACACCGTACTCACTGTGTCCCATAAGCTCCTGTGCCGTTTTAATATCAACACCCGACCATTGAAGCATTGAGCAATAGGTATGTCGGAGCTGATGTGCGGTAAATTCTTCAAAACGCTCATCAGCAAAGCAGAGAGAATCTTCATCTCTGCCGTCAGCAGCTCTTAATGCTTCCATATAGCTTTCAAAAAGTCGCTTCCACGCTGTTTCCGTCATTCTTCCGCCGTATGCCTTTTGAACGATATATGTGCCTTTGGATTTCTTTTTCGCTTCAAGAAGCAACTCATAAAGAAAATCATTCATAGGGATTTTTCTCATACCTGCTTTTGTTTTGGTTTCCTTTAATTCGCATTGCTTGAAATCATAGGATTTGTTTACATTTATAATTCTGTTCTTGAAATCAATGTCAAACCAAGTGAGGGCTGTTACCTCTCCACGCCTTAACCCTGCAAGAAGCATTATACAAGCCGCAACTTTTGCTCTGTGTTCGGTAGTGAGAATTAACTGAATTGTATGTTTGTTTATTGCGGTTCTTGTTTGTGTTACAGCGTTTTTAGGCGGCTTCAAATCACTGCAAGGATTGCTGAAATTATATGCTCTTTCCTTTCTCGCAAATTCAAATACATTGGATAAAGCACGGATATACCGCTGTATGGTTTTCTTTGCCGTAGCCTTGCCTGTTGAAGGGTTACACCGATATAATTCATTGACTGCAGGCTGAATGTGAGAGGTAAGAACATCCTTAAGCTTTGTTTTTGCAAGCAGACCGCCCTTGTAATCAATAAAATACTGCAACCTTGCTTTCAGGGTTTTATACTCGGATTCCTTGATGTTTTCACAATCAACCTCGGTTTCCATATAATCAAGATAATGATTAATCCAACTGTAAAGGCTGTCATTGTTTTTCAGAACATCAAGACCGTCATCAATATCATTTCGGTATTCCCTTACTCTCTTCTCAAGCTCCTTTTCTGTTTTAGCCTTCAGTTTTTTGTATTTTGGTTTTCCGTTAGCATCTGTACCGATATAAATTTTGGTACAAAAGCTGCCTTTTTCTACATAAAACTTATTCATTAAAATTCCTCCTTAAAAGTTTCGAGGGATGCTTTCGCACCCCTCAAGTCAATGTTACTGATTTATGTCATTATCATCAAATGTGCCAAGTCCCATTTTAAGAAAATCATCCTGACTGATACGCCATTCTCTG
>JAZSCL010000102.1:0-3273 GCA_045602905.1 Acutalibacteraceae bacterium | reverse complement strand
TCTTCGCAAAACGAAGTGGTATAAGCCACGCATGAAATCCGAAAAGGAAATTATCGAAAACGCAGATTACATTCTCGGCAGAACAACATGGGACAGAGCACATTCTTACGCCATAAACCCCAAAGCAAAATACTATCCCTGCAGCCGAATCCTCCGTGCGCCATTTTATGAAGAAAAATGGAATATTGATAAAATGGAACGTCATTCAATCTATGTCGGAAACGGATACCATGCCCTCAAAGGACTTCACTTCGTTGTCATGGCACTCCCCTATCTTGTGAGAGAATACCCTGATGTAAAGGTTTATGTTGCAGGGTACAAGCCTTACGAAGACAACGATAAACGTTCTTTCATCAAAAAAGGCTATGCGGCATATCTCAAGAAACTCATTTATGACCTCGGCGTACAGGATCATATAGAATTCACAGGTCCTCTCAAAGCACAGCAAGTTGCAGAAAAACTTTCCGAAGTCAATGCATATGTTTTGTGTTCAACCATCGAAAACAGTCCCAACACCCTCGGTGAATCAATGATGGTCGGAACTCCATGCGTTGCATCTTATGTCGGCGGTGTTTCGGATATGGCAGAAGACGGCAAAGAAGCACTCTTCTACAGAAACGATGACCCGAAACTGCTTGCATGGAATCTTAAAAGAATTTTTGATAACGATGAACTTGCTCTTACGCTTTCCAAAGCCGGCAAAAAGAGGGCACTCATAACGCACGATGCCAAAAGAAACGCACAGATGCTTATTGATGCATATACAGATATTTTGAAGGAGAAATAATATGAATTACGCACCGATTATAATATTTGTATATAACCGTGCCGATCATTTTATTCAGACATATAATGCCCTTGCCGCCTGCAAAGAAGCGAAGGATTCCGAGTTATTCATTTTCTCAGACGGCGCAAAAAACGAGGCAGGCAAGGATAAAGTCAACGAAGTCCGTGCCGCCGTCTCGGCAATAAAGAATGCAGGTGACTTCAAATCAATAACTGTCACCGAAAGTCCCGTCAACAAAGGTCTTGCCGCATCGGTTATCGCAGGCGTTACCGAAATAATCAACAAATACGGCAAGGTTATTGTTGTTGAGGATGACTGCAAGGTTTCTCCTTTATTCCTCGGCTATATGAACAATGCTCTCGATTTTTATAAGGACAACAAGGATATTGGCTCAATCGCAGGCTATACCCCCATGATTGACTTGCCCGACGATTATAAAAATGATGTGTTTGCGGCATACCGTTCATGCAGCTGGACCTGGGCAACCTGGAAAGACCGCTGGGAAGGTGTGGACTGGGAGCTCAAAGATATTAATGACTTCTACAAGTCACCAAAGCTTATCCGTCGTCTCAACTCCAACGGCAGCGACAGATTTATGCGTCTTTACCGCCAGACAAAGGGCAACGGCAGCTCGTGGTCGGTAAGATTCGGTGCACATCTTGTCAAAAACAATCTTCTTACGGTTTATCCGAGATTTTCATATAACAGCAACATTGGCTGCGATGAATCGGGCGTACACAGCAAGTCGGATGATAACGAAAAGATGCGTGTGGATTTATCAAAAGCCATCGAAAATCCCGTTTTCACCGATGTTGAAATTGACGGAAGAATTCAGAAAATTTTGAAAAAACATTATTCCTACGGCTTTGTTTCCGAAGCAAAAAAATTCATCGCAACGGTTCTGATTGTAATTAAAGAGAGATTAAAAGGTTGAGTTTTATGGAAAATCAGGCTCTGATAAGCGTAATTATCCCCGTCTATAACGTTGAAAAGTATCTGAATGAATGCGTTGACAGTGTTCTCAGACAGACATATAAAAACCTCGAAATAATTCTCGTTGATGACGGCTCAACCGATTTGTCCGGCAAAATCTGCGATGAATATGCAAAAAAAGACAACCGAATTATTGTTATACACAAAAAGAACGAAGGTCCGTCAAAAACACGGAATGCGGGTCTTGAACGTGCAACCGGAAAATATATCTATTTTCTCGACAGTGATGATTTCATAACAGAAACTGCCATGGAAACACTCATTTCCACAGCGGAATCCAACAATGCAGATCTGATTTTCTTTGATGCCTTTTCTTTTTCCGATGACGGCTCTGAAGTAAAACAAGGCTACATAATTAACGGAACTTACAGTCCAAAAAGCGGTTATGAGATTCTGACAGAACTTCACAAAAATAAAGATTACCATTGTGCAATCTATCTTTTATTTATAAAACATTCATTGATTAATGATAATAACATATCCTTTCTTGAATCAGCTTACTGCTCTGAGGATATGCTTTTCACCTATCAGGTGTATTGCTCCGCCGAAAAAGCGGTTCAATGCAAAAAAACAATGTATCACAGAAGATACCGCTCGGGCTCAATCGTCACCTCAAAAAAAACAGAGCGGCATTTCCGCAGCTGCCGTGATGTTTATGAGAAAATAAGAGCTTATTCCGAAAAAATCGGAAAATCAGGCGACTATATGGCAACGGAATATACTGTCCGCTGTGCATACAATGCACTTAATGTTTATAAAAAAATGTCAAAGAACGATAAGAAACTTTGTAAAGACGAATACAAAAAACTGAAAAAAGATATCCTTTCCTTCAACGCATTCGGTAATCCCGCTTTGAAGATGCGTTGTTACGGAACATCATTCTGGTTTTTATATAAAATTTTCGAAAAAGCCGCAGGTAAACTGCTGAAAGGGAAAAAATGAACGCTAAAAAGCTCCTGTTTGTAATGCCCGTTATGAAGGGCGGCGGTGCCGAAAAGGTTGCGGCACTTCTTCTTAATGAATTTAATAAAAACGGCTATGACTGTGAGCTTGTTCTCACCAATTCCGATCGCAGTGAAGTTATTGACCGAGGACTTGACAAAAACATCGCCGTTACGGTTCTCCGTGAATCTTTTGCCAAAAGCGGATTGTTTAAAAAAGCTTTCATTGTTTTTTTCAGACTTGTTGCCTCTCTTATCTGCAAAATTCCCGAGGCATTAAAAATAAAAGTTCCCGCCGCATGGGCAAAGCTTTCATTTACGGCACAGTATTACGACGAGCTGAATGCTTTGAAAAAAGTGTTTCTGTCCAATCCTCACGCAGATATAATTTCGTTTCTTCAGCCGTCAATACCAATGACTCTTCTCGCTGCAAAGGGATTGCCGAACAAAGTTGTGGTTTCAGAAAGAGCAGACCCCTACCGTCTGCTGAAAAAACGCTACGGCTATAACTTTATCAAAAAATACTATCAGCGTGCCGATGCCGTTGTCTTT
>JAZSCL010000101.1:0-1676 GCA_045602905.1 Acutalibacteraceae bacterium | reverse complement strand
CAGGCGATATCAAGCACAGCAACGCCGATATCTCAAAAGCAAAGAAGCTGCTCGGATATGACCCCGAATGGAGCTTTGAAAGAGGAATCGAAGCCGCTATTGAATGGTACAAAGAAAACTTATGAGTACAATAATCTATTACGGTGGATTCACTCTGCCCGATAAAAGCGCATCTGCAAACAGAGTTGTTTCAAACGGTAAAATTTTCAGTGCTCTCGGATACGACACCGTGTTTATCGGTGCATCTGACGATTCATTTGAGGGATTGAGAGCCGTGCAGGGACATGAAAATATGTTTGAGCACGCTCACCCCGAATCAACCAAACAATGGCTGAAACATATGCTGAGCGTTGAGCATATTGAATCCGTCATTGAGAAGTATGATGATGTCTGCAAAATAATTCTCTATAATGTGCCGATGTTCACTCTGCTCAAAGCAAAAAAAGTTTTTTCAAAAAGAAACATCGAAGTCTGCTATGACTGCACCGAATGGACAAAGGATACAGACGGCTCATTACCCAAAAAACTTTTCAAGGCATTTGACGAAATTCTCATAAGCAATTTTGCACATAAGGTTGCTGACAGTATGATTGCCATAAGCTCCATGATGGAGAAGAAATATAAAAAAGCCAAAAAGCTGCTTATTCTTCCTCCCCTTGTCGATATCAATGACCAAATATGGCATCAGCAAACAGAGAATCACGAAGGTGTTTTTGAATTCTGCTTTGCAGGCATTCCCGACGGCAAAAAAGAAAGCCTTGATAAGGTTGTTGGGGCATTCTGCAGCATAAATAAGAAACACACACATCTTCGCATAATCGGAATAACCGAAGATGATTTCACAAAAATTTATTCCGATTGCGTTATCCCCAAAAATGTCCGCAATAAAATCACATTTATGGGAAAACTTTCCCACTCCGAAACAATAAAATTTGTTCTCGGCTGCAACTGCTATATATTCATCAGATGCTCCGACAAGCGTAACAATGCAGGCTTCCCCACAAAATTTGCGGAAAGCTATACCTGCGGTGTGCCGATTATAACAACAGATGTCAGCGATGTCGGTGAATATATCAGAAAAAGCGGTAAAGGCAGTCTTCTCAAAGATATGTCTTCCGACAGCATAAAAAACGCAATGCTGTATCAGATTGAAAACAAATCCGAATCGGGAAAGCTTGAAACCGCATTTCACTACGAAACTTTCATACAGTCTGCCAAAGACTGGTTAAACAATAATTAATCAAGACAAGGAGGGAAAATATGCTCAAAAACGGATTTTCGTACGGCCTCATTCAGAAAATCGCCGTACTCTATCTTGTTGTTTGGACAATCTCTCCTCCTTTGCAGGTTGACTTAATCTACAGATTAATAGCCCTTGCCTGCGCAGGCATTTGGGCGGCAATATGGTTAATCCGTGAAAACCCTATATCCTTAGGTAAGGAACAGGTCGGCGCAATCTTTTTTCTGATTGCCGTAGTCGGAATAATCTATTATGAACAACGGGAATTTGAGAATATTCTTAAACAAATCGCAATTATAATGCTGGTTATATGCTTCCTGATGAACTATTTTTATCGGGATAAGTGGAGTGAACTGGCAGGCATTGTCCCGATTGTTCTTATTCTTCTTACAATCTGGAACTTCAAAACATTCAGTATTCTTGTTGAAGACCACAC
>JAZSCL010000100.1:0-3879 GCA_045602905.1 Acutalibacteraceae bacterium | reverse complement strand
GCATTGAAATACCGAACCAAACATCCCGACAAAAATCTGAAAGTTCTGTTTTGGCCTAAAAAGTTTTTAGAAGGCTTTAATGGCCTGCAATATTATGACCCTCATTTTGGAGAAGCCTTTTATAACGATTCGTTCAATGACACTGTTGATTACAATGACCTTCTTTCTAAAATCAAATGCAACACTCTGTTTATGAAAGCAAAGACAACGATTGGTGAGAATGGTTTGTTGCAAGGCGCATTGTCTGATGAAGATTTGCAGAGAGTCAATGCCTTGATTGAAAATATGAAAATCAAGCAATTTGATTGTGGACACGGTATTCATACAGAAAAGGCAAACCAGTTTGTGAAAGCAATAATTTCAATTTGACCAATTCCAATTTGTAGATATATAAACAAGACCGAATCACCTTTGGTTATCAAGGGGTTCGGTCTTGTTATCATTTATTGATTTTTAACTTATCTCAATTTTAAAGCAGACGGGTAAATCATTTTTAATTTCACCATTGATATTTATTTTAAGCGAATTTTCATCTCTTGTGAAATTGATTTTCTCATCGCTACCCAGCAATTCAATGCTTTCAATAAGATAATCGTGCGGATTATGTTTTTTGAGAGTTTTTATTTCAACTGTCTTCGTCGGGCGCATCTGGAATACATAAAGATATCCGTTTTTGTATGTGAATCTGAAATCCTTGTCAGTGAATTGTTGCTCATCGCCATCGGAGAAATAACCGCCTGCGGTATTTATTTTGCCTTCACCGAACTGTTTCCAAAAAGTTGTACCATAAATACCTTCGCCATTGGTTTTAAGCCATTCGCCCAAATCAAGCAAAACTTTAGTTTCTTCATCTGTAATTGTGCCATCAGGTTTTGGACCGATGTTTATGAGCAGGTTTCCGTTTTTAGAAACTATATCAACAAGGTCACAGATAACTTGACGGGAACTTTTGAATTTGTTGTCCGTTGTATAACCCCAGGAGCATTTACCTATTGCTGTATCTGTCTGCCAATAAGTCGGTGAAATTCCTGTTAATGCACCTCTTTCAACATCAAATGTTGCCACATTTGGTGGGAAAGCCTCGTGCTTATAGTTAATGGTTACTTCCTTGCCCCATTCTTCTGCGCGGTTGTAGTAATATGCCGCAAGCTTTTTGAGATAAGGCTTGAAAGAATGATTGTGAATCCACCAATCAAAATAGAGGACTGCAGGTTTGTATTTATCAATAAGCTCACAGGTACGAACAAGCCAGTCTTCCAGCCATTCCTTGCTTGCTCCGAGAGAATATGTATCAGCGGTGTATTTGTGTAAATCACCTGAATGAAACTCTTTGCAGTAAACGGCAGGACCATAAAAATCACTATAATTTTCATCATTTACATCGCTGTCAAAAGTTCTGCCCATATTCATAAAGAAATAGTGCTCGGCTCTGTGAGTTGATGCGCAAAGGGTAAGTCCTTGCTTTTCACATTCGGCTTTCAATTCGCCAACAACATCACGGCAAGGTCCCATTTCCTTTGAATTCCAGCGGTTGAATTCTGTATCATACATTGCAAAGCCATCGTGATGCTCTGCAACAGGCATAACATATTTGATACCCGCTTTTTTGAAAAGTGAAATCCATTTTTCTGCATCAAATTTTTCTGCCTTGAACATTGGAATAAAGTCTTTATAACCAAAATCCTTTTGATCGCCATAGGTTTTTCTGTGGTATTCAAAATCTCCGCAGTTAGGGTCATACATACCTCTGGAATACCATTCACAGCCGTGTGCAGGTACGCTGTAAATACCCCAATGAATGAAAATTCCAAGCTTATCGCGCATGAACCAAGCGGGAACCTTGTGGTGAGAAAGGGAGGCCCAATCTGCTTTGTATTTACCATTTTCGTTAACATTATCAATGAGTTTTAAATATTCCTGAGTTGTCATTTCTGCACCTCTGATTCTATATTTAGCATAAAATCAGTATAACATAGGCACAGTTAAATAACAAGAAGGTTGTGTTGAAGAAGTTTTTTATTTATCGTGTTGAAGACGTTTTTTATTTATGTTATCATATAAATCTATAATATACAATTAGTGGATTACGAGGGTAGATTTGCTGTTGGAAATTCAAAAGAAGTGGGATATTACTGTTATTGATTTATGGAACGATGAAGAAATCAATAATATCACCGACGAGCAAAAAGCAATATATCTTATTGACCATATCCATCCCACAAAAGCAGGCTACAAAGAGTGGTGGCTTCCAGCATTTCAGGAAACGCTGTATGAAGTGATTGATAACTAAAATTTAAATAAAAACAGCAACTCCCACTTACTGAAATGTAGGTGGGAGTTGGTATGTTTTATCTGTATTGTAAATAGTCAATAAACCGTTTTACTGCAAGAGAAGCAGTTTTCTTATCTCGCAGTGCGAGTCCTATGTTTCGATACGCGGGAACATCAAGTTCTTTTGCTATAATTCTATATGGAACACGCTTTAAAATTAACTCAGGAAGAATCGCTATGCCAAGTCCGCTTTCTACCATAGACATTACAGCGTAATCGTCCCAAGTAGTAAATTTTACATTTGGTGTTAAATTGTTACGCTCAAATATTTCTGAAATTTCTGCTTTTGCACCTTTTTCAAGAAGCATAAACGGTTCGTCACAAAGAGCAGTTGCAGGAAATTTATCACAATCTTTCAACGGATGGTTTTTAGGGATTATTGCCATAAGCTTGTCTTCTTCGAGAAATATTGTTTCAAATTCAGAGTGGGTGGGTAATCTTAAAAATCCACAATCAACTCTACCTGTATGTATCCATTCCTCAATTTCGGTGTAATCACCCAACAGAAGTTCATAGTCAATGTTCGGATAATCTTTTTGAAATTCCTTGATAATATTAGGAAGCCAATGGGTAGCTACACTCGAAAATGTGCCGATACGAATTAGTCCTGACTGCAGACCGTTTAATTCATCGACCTGCATTTTCAGTTTATCAAAATCGATACAAAGATTCTGTGCATACGGCAGGAGTTTCATTCCGTCACTGGTTGGTTTTACTCCGTTTTTATTTCTCTCAAGCAGTATTACGCCCCATTCTTTTTCAAGGTCAGCAATCATTCTGCTGATACCTGATTGTGTGTAGCTTAGTATTTCTGCTGCCTTTGTAAAACTGCCGTATTCCACAGTCTTAACAAACGAAAGATATTTTTGTAAATTCATATCCATATTAAAACCATTCCAAATTGTGATTTTGAGTATAACAAACATTCGCTTTTGTTATATCAAGGCTTATGATACAATATTTCTAAGCTGAAATCAAGGAGTATAATATGGATAGAAAAGCATTTTTAAAATATATATCTGCATTACTGTTGTTCGGTTTAAATGGCATAGTAGCAAGCCATATACCTCTGAACAGTTATGAAATTGTATTTTTACGAACACTAATCGGTAGTATCCTTTTAATTATCCTCTTCTTAATTGGCAAGGATAAATTTCATATAAAAGAATATAAGAAAGACACAGTTTTTATTGCCTTGTCAGGTATTGCAATGGGAACAAGTTGGATGTTCCTATATGAAGCATATCAGCAGATAGGTGTAAGCTTATCGTCGTTACTTTATTATTGTGGTCCTGTTATTGTGATGATATTATCACCGATTATCTTTAGTGAAAAACTGACTACCCCTAAATTATTAGGCTTTACAACGGTGCTTGTTGGTATTTTTCTTGTAAACGGTAATGCAGTTGGCAAGAGCAACCCTTGGGGTCTGTTCTGCGGTGCAATGTCAGCTGTAATGTATTTCTTTATGGTAACACTTAACAAGCAATCCCAAAATATAAGTGGAATGGAAAACTCCGTAATACAACTTGTGGTTAGTTTCTTGAC
>JAZSCL010000099.1:0-12232 GCA_045602905.1 Acutalibacteraceae bacterium | reverse complement strand
TATTCGGTTTTCTTGAATTCTTCAGAAATCTTTTGGCAAGACTTTTCGGATAAACTATGGTCAGAGATTAAAAATATATTGAGAGGTGAATTGAAATGAAGAAAAAGGTATTTGCAGTATTGGTTTCGGCGGTTATGGCTTTATCTGTTGCTCTGTTTTCAGGATGTTCAGCAGACAAACCCGTTGAGGGAAAAACAAAACTCAATCAGGCACAGGCATCCGCACCGACGGTTAAAAACAGTGAGGTTGCAAGTTTTTCTCCCGATGAAGCAATCGACATCGCCCTTAAGCATGCGGGCGTTTCAAGAGAAGATGCCGTAATGTTCGGAGCTCCTTCGCTTGACGAAGAAAACGGAAAAGCCCACTATGATGTTGAATTCGGATATAACGGTTTTGAATATGACTATGAAGTTGCAGTTGCCGACGGTTCGGTTCTGAAAGCAGAAAAGGAAGCCGAAAGGGTTGATGCTTCCGAAAAGGAAACCGTTCCTTCAAAACCTGAATCTGTCAGCAAAGATAACAATAACGGTTATATCAGCGTTGAAGCCGCAAAACAGAAGGCTCTTGACGATGCAGGTATCAAGGCTGAAGATGCAGTTTTCTTAAAAGCATATTATGATTCAGATGACATCGTTCCTCATTATGATGTTAAGTTTGAAGCAAACGGATATGAATACGAATATGAGATCAAAGCTTCTGACGGCACCGTTCTCGAAAAAGATGTTGATAAGGAAAGAAAACCTGTTAACAGCATTCCCGCACCAAATGAATACATCTCTGAAGAAAAAGCGAAATCAATAGCATTTGACCACGCAGGTGTACAAGCGGCCGATGTGAAATTCTCAAAAGCAGAGCTTGACCGTGACGATTTGATAGTCCATTACGACATTGAGTTTTTTGCAGGTGATTTTGAATACGAATATGAGATTAACGCAGAATCGGGAAAGGTCATAGCATCCGATAAGGAATTCAATGATTAACAACCATGAAACAACCAAAAACGGCTGTAAAAAACGCAAGTTTTTTACAGCCGTTTACAGTCTTTATGACAAATCGGAATTGTTGAATTGATTTATTCCTTGTTTGCTTCAATAAATTCCTTAGCTTCGCCTGTTCTTAGGTCGATAAATTTGTCTTTGTTTACTTTTGAAATAAGTCTGATATACATTGGGTAGTCATTTTTTTATGCAGCCGATCTCTTTTTATAAAATTCTTACTTATCTTATTTCCGTGTAAGCAGATTTAAGAAATCAAGGATTCTTTCAGGAAGCATTGCAAAAAAGTTATTCAAAAATGCAGAAATTTCAAAAGCTGATTTATTTTTAACCTCAAACCCTTCAACGAGAAATACGCCCACATGGCTGAACTTTACTTCTGCATTGAATGAGCCGGTTTCTTTTGCAGCGCCTTCTTTGATAACTTCTCCTGTCATAAGATCGGTTATTTTAAAGTTTTTGTAATACTCAAGATTACAGCTTCCGAACGGAATATTTATCTGTCCGTAAGTTGATTCAGGATTGTTGTTTGCAACAATAAGAACTGCCTTGTTGTCCGAATATCTTGCGTAATTCTGCAGCGTTCCGAAACCTGATGTTTCGACTTCGCATATGTTGCTTCTTCTGTGATTCTTGGGGAAATATTCAAAGATTTCACTGTGTGTACGGCGGATGTTGATCATTTTCTTTACATCTTCAAAAAAAGCTGCGTTTTCTTCGTTTTGAATTTCCGAAAAATCAACGGGAAGGTCATAAAGCACGCCGTTGGGATTGCTTGCATTGAACTCATCACCCATATACCAGATTGGTATAAAAGGTGCAAAAACAGCGGAATAACCTATCTTAATACGGTCTCCTTTGATATATCGTCGCTGATAATCATGGTTTGTTATGCAATGAGTATAGTAGCGTGAAGTGCCTTGTTTAAGCCTCTCTCCGCCTCTTGCATAGTGACCCAGTCCTTCGCCTTTTTTGACGGAATCAACTATATCAAGATAACCGTCGGAATAGAAATTCAGAGGATTCTGATAGAGACCTCCTCTGTCGATCACCGAATAATCAAAAACACCGTCTTGCTCGAAATCAAACACAGAGCTTCTTGAGCTGGTATCCTCTGAGATAAAAATTATATTTTTGCCTGCCTGAACAAGCTTTTCTCGGACAGTTCCGAAAAGCTCATAACCCGTGTAATTCGGCTCGCAGTCGCAACGGTAACCATCAGCGCCTGTAACAAGAATGTTATTGACAAGCGTTTTTATAAACCATTCCCGAAGCTCTGCGTTGCTCCAGTCAAATGCAATGTTACCCCAGGCTTCGCCTTTGAACCAATCGGGATGTTCATTAATCAGCGGTGCGGTTTTAACAACACCCCATGTTATTACATCAAGAAAAACATAAATTCCCTTTGAATGTGCATAGTCAATAAACTCCTTGACAACCTGCCATCCTTCTTCATAATTTTCTGTTCCCGTAATGGCAGCTTCAAGTGTGTGCGGACCGCAGTTGCTGTATCCGTTTCCGATATCTCCGCGGTCATAAACAGGCGAAAGCCATATTCCGTTTACTCCGAGTTTTGCATAAAAATCAATGAGATCGTAACATTCGGGTAAAGTACCGCCTATTGAGGCAGTATCAGGACGAACCTCAACTATCATCAAGGAATCGACCCATTCAGGTGTGGCGATAATACCGTCTGCATAATCGAGCTTCAGCTCTGCCGAATTGCCCTCATATTTGAGAAAAACGGAATTATCAATGCTGTTCTGACCGACCGCAGATGCGTTTATCGGAATCGCTGTCAGTAAAATGCAAGTGAGCAATAAAGATAAATAATTCTTCAGTCTGTTCATAAATGATTTCTCCATATGGTAAATTAAAGTGTCAGGCATTTCCTGCAGTTCTGCCATCTTTTTTTCAAAAAGGGGATACCGTTCAATAAACGGAAAAAGACATATTTGTTGTGATGCCCGAAAGTTGACGGCACAATACCCGTTTTTATTATACCAATACTATAATAATTATCTCTGAAATCCTGATTTCAGATAACAGAATATAATTGAATGATAACAGATTATTCCGAATCAGTCAATCGGCAACAAGGGCTGTTATAAATCATTTTATTTTCAGCAAAGATGCTTATCAGAAAAAAAGAACATGAGTATTCTGTTTCTGATCTTCGTAAGAAGGGTAACGCTGCTGAAGCCGTTACTCTTGATTTCCACAGATGCTTTGTGTTATAATACACACATAATTTAGAAAAGAAGGATAGTTATGCTTGAAAAAATAATTGGAATTGTTAAAGAAGCCGGAAATATTATTCTTTCGGCGCATAACAGGGAATCTTCCGTAACAGCCAAGGAAGGAAAGAAAAATTTCGTTACAAAGTATGATGTTGCCGTACAGGATTTTTTGTTTGAAGAATTCAGCAGGGCTTTTCCCGAGGCGGAATTTGTTGGCGAAGAGTGTGAAAATGATTTTGCAAGCAAAGCTTTGCGTTTCATAGTCGATCCGATAGACGGCACAACAAACTTTATGCAGGATTACCGTTGCAGCTGCATTTCCGTTGCACTTTGCAGGGAAAACGATGTTATTGCAGGTGTAATATACAACCCATACACCGGCGAAATTTTCAGTGCGGAAAAAGGTAACGGTGCTTATCTCAACGGCAAATCAATAAAAGTAAGCGATCGTCCGCTTTCAGACGGACTTGCACTTTTCGGTACATCTCCTTATCACCCCGAAAATACAGATGAGACCTTTGCGCTTTTAAGAAAAGTTTTTGATTTTTCCCGTGATATCCGCAGAAGCGGTTCGGCAGCTTACGATATATGCATGATTGCCTGCGGCAGATGCGAGGTTTTCTTTGAAAAAGGATTGCAGCCCTGGGATATTGCGGCAGGAACGTTGATTTTAAAGGAAGCCGGCGGCGTAGCATTAAACTATGAAGGCAGAGAAATTGATTTCTCAAAGCCAAACGATGTTGTTTTTGCCAATCCCAGAGCTTATGAGGAGTTTAAAACTTTGCTTTGAAACCTCACATAAATATGAAGAAGCGTTCTGCATTCAAAAAGCTTGTTCTGTACGGATTAATCTGTGTTGACAGTTCAGAACTTTGGATTTATAATCAATAAAAAGTATAGGTATACGGAGGAGCAATATGGGAACTGTAAAACTTGTTTTAGCATTTTTTCTTTCGCTGTTTCAGATTCTTTCGCCCGTGGCGGCACTTGTTGTGAATTTAGGTGAAAACCGATTTTTCTCCGAGTGGTCGGTAACGGATGAATTTACTGCAGATTATTGTGCGGAAATCGAAAAGAATCCCGACGAAGATTTCGTTATTCTGAATCTTGCCGATGTTCAGCTTAAAGATGATCTGGTTTATGAAACACCCGGTGAGAAAACGGCGGAGATGATTGACCGCCTTATCAGGGAAACCAACCCCGACCTCATCACTCTGACGGGTGATAACGCATGGGGTACGATAGCATATATTAAACTTATTCATCAGCTTGATTCCTACGGTATTCCCTGGGCACCTGTTATGGGTAACCATGACGGTCAGTGCCTGATAAACGAGTTCTGGGCAGCTTATCTTCTTTATAAAGCTGAAAACTGTCTTTTTGAGTTCGGTCCCGAAAACATGGAATACGGCAACTATATAATAAATATCACCGAAAACGGAAAAATAATCCACACACTTTTTATGGTTGATACTCATAATAATGCTGAATTCACACGTGAAGACGGCTCAACGGTAAGCGGTTATGACCATCTCTGGGATAACCAGATTGAGTGGTACAAATGGGCAGTTAAGGGGATTTCCGAAATTTCGGGCAAAACGGTTGAAAGCTCTGTTTTTATGCATATTCCCGTTTGTGAATACAGAGATGCATGGATAAAAGCCTACGGCAGCGATGAGCAGGGGACTATTGCTCCCGAACTTGCCCCCGATGCGCTTGGTATCCGCGGCGAAGACATAAACAGTTCGCCTGTGAACAACGGTTTCTTTGACGTCTGTAAAGAACTCGGAAGCACAAAGAATATGTTTGCAGGTCACGATCACGCAAACAATTTCCAGATTGATTATGAGGGTATCAGACTGAACTATACACTCAAAACAGGATACGGAGCTTATTATACCGACGGACTTGTCGGAGGAACGGTAATATCAATTGATTCCGACGGTGCAGCATATGCAGAACACCGTAATATGGTAAACGGATAAAATAAATAAATCAAGACAAAGTGGCTGTCTCGCGAAGCAAAGAACAAAAGAAACGGAATAAAACAAGAATGGCTTGCAGAGAAAATTAACCTTTGCGAGCCATTTTGATTGCATTATGGATTAAGAATGATTATTTCCGTTTCTTTTCAGCTGTTTTTCCCGATTTGACGTATATACATATACGCCTTTCATCGGAAGAAAACGGCTTCTTCATCTCCGTGAGACAGCCCCTTTCTTTTGTGGGCGGCATTATTAACTCGGTAAGCAGATTTAATGAGTTGAATTACTGTGCCACAGAAGTTATTGTTGTTTTTTTGGATGGCAATGGTGTTATACCGTGGACCTGAAGATATTGACATCGGTTTTTCAAAATAATATAATGATAGATAACGGCAGCAAATATCAGAAAAGCGGAACAAATCCGATTATCAAATATTTATGAGGTGAAACCATGTTTTCAAAGGTTTACAATTCTGAAATTAAAATTGACTATAATCATGTTGACGGCTTTAACAGATATCCTCAGGACCTTATGGGCGAATATGTTCAGTCAATCGAAGAAGGGCTTGATATCGAAAAATATAAGGGCCTGTTTGAGGAAATATCAAAGCTCAGTCCGGGCGAGTATAAAACACGCATGAGCGATGTTATATTTGATATGGTCATCAATTCAAAAATCAGATCGGATTATAAATACAATGAGCCTTCGGACTATAAAGAAATCAAGGCCTTAAGAAGAAAATACGAATTTGAATCCGCTATTCCCGATGAAGAAATGCTCCGGAAAAAACTTCTCGGTGCGTGGACCGGCAGAGCCTGCGGTTGTTTGCTCGGGAAACCAATTGAATGCATAAGAACAGATGAGCTCATTCCTCTTCTCAAAGAAACAAACAATTATCCCATGCACAGATACATCCTCAGCACGGATATAACCGATGATGTCTGCTCGCATTATAAATTCTTCCTTAAAAACAAGTGCTATGCCGATACGGTTGACGGTATGCCTGTTGATGATGACACAAACTATGTTGTTCTCGGTCAGAAAATAGTCAGCGAATACGGAAGAAATTTTGAGTCATCGGATGTTGCAACCGCATGGATGAAATATCAATCAATTCAGTCTTATTTTACCGCGGAAAGAATTGCCTATATTAATTTCATAAATTGTATTGAACCTCCCGCATCGGCTATGTATAAAAATGTTTGCCGTGAATGGATAGGCGCTCAGATAAGAGGGGACTACTTCGGCTATATCAATCCCGGCAATCCTGAAGAGGCGGCGGCGATGGCATTCAGAGATGCAAGAATCTCCCATGTGAAAAACGGCATCTACGGAGAGATGCTTGTTTCTGCAATGATTGCTGTGGCTGCAGTCAACAATAACATTGACGATATTATTCTCGGCGGACTTTCTCAGATTCCCGAAACGTCAAGACTTCATGAAGCTGTTATGAAAATATTTGACGGATATAAAAACGGCGTTACACTTGACGAATGCTTTGATATTATTCATTCTGAATATGATGAACATACTGACCACGGCTGGTGCCACACAATCTCAAACGCAATGATTGTTACTGCCGCATTGCTTTACGGTGAGGGTGATTTCGGAAAATCAATATGTACGGCTGTAGGTATGGGCTTTGATACTGACTGTAACGGTGCAACGGTAGGTTCAGTTATCGGAATGAGAAACGGTATCGACGGCATTGATGAATACTGGAAAAAACCGGTTAACGGAAAAATCCATACATCGATTTTCGGAGTCGGAACGGTTAATATTGAGCAGGCTGTTGATTTGACTGTTGAACATATAAACTATTGACGAACAAAAAAAATATTGCTATAATTTGTTAGTATTCTAAACAAAGGAAGTGTACTTAATGGCAAAAAGCATCCAGGATATTCTTAATATCATCAAAGAAAAAGACATTAAAATGGTTGACTTCAAGATGGTTGACATCAACGGTCAGTACCGCCATGTAACCATTCCTGCAGAAAACTTCTCAGAGGACACAATGAAAAGCGGTATCGGTTTTGACGCTTCAAACTATGGTTATGCGGTTGTTGAAAAGAGCGATATGGTTTTCATTCCCGACCCCGATACAGCGGTAATCGATCCTTTCTGCAGCATTCCCACTCTTTCAATGACAGGTAATGCAATGATCATTGATTCACCCGAAAACCGTCCTCTTGCACAGTATCCCAGAAACATCATCAAGGCAGCAGTTGAATACATGAAGAACAGCGGTATTGCTGATGAGATGAAGATTTTGCCTGAGTTTGAATTTTACCTTTTCGACGATGTAAGATGGAATGTTGACGGAAAATATATCGGTGCATCCGTAGATGCAAGCCAGTCATACTGGAATTCCAATAATGACGGTCTCGGTGTTATTGTTCCCAAGCAGAAGAACTATCACATTGCAAAGCCTTTTGATACCTCTTATGAATGCCGCAGTGAAATGTGCATGCATATGAAGGATGCAGGCATCGAAATCAACTATCATCATCCCGAAGTTGCAGCATCGGGTCAGTATGAAATCGAGCCTCAGCTCGGTGAAGTTGTTCACATGGCAGACGCTTCAATGATGATTAAATACATCATTCATAACACAGCTCTCAAATACGGCAAAACCGCAACCTTTATGCCCAAGCCCATCTACGGTGAGGCGGGCAGCGGTATGCATGTGCATATGCTTCTTTTCAAGGACGGTGAACCCGTATTCTCAGATGATAACGGTTATTCACACCTCAGCGAAACAGCTCACTACTTCATGGGCGGTCTCCTCAAGCATATCGGTGCACTCTGCGCTATCACAAACCCCAGCACTAACTCCTTCAAGCGTCTTATCCCCGGATTCGAAGCACCCGTAACGGTTGGTTATGCAACATCAAACAGAAGTGCCGTTATCCGTATTCCCGCTTACGCAAAGAGTCCTGATAAGCGCCGCTTTGAGCTTCGTAATCCCGATGCAACATGTAACCCTTACTTCTGCTATGCAGCAATCCTTATGGCAGGTCTTGACGGCGTTAAAAATAAGATTGATCCTCATGCAAACGGTTGGGGTCCCTACGATGTTAACCTCTATCATCTCAGCGATGAAGAAAAAGCAAAGCTTTCGCATCTTCCCGCATCACTTCCCGAAGCACTCGATGCTCTTGAAGCAGACAACGCATTCCTTACCGAAGGCGGAGTATTCCCTGCAGAGCTCATCAAGAACTTCATCAACGCAAAGCGTGAAGAATGCCGTCAGCTTTCCGCAATTCCTCATCCCGCAGAATTCGACAAATATTATAATCTTTAATATAATTTTCACCGGGGAGAAATCCTCGGTGAATTTTTATTCATTAAATTTGAATTTTATATTGCAATTTATTAATCAGTGATGTAAAATATATTGCAAATTCAACAGCAAAGAAGTGTTATTTATGAGTATGTTTTTTGAAAGAAAACTGCCTATTCCCAAGGAAGTAAAGGAGCTTTATCCTCTTTCTCCGGAGCTTGAAAAAATCGTTGATACAAGAGCAAAGGAAATCAAGGAAATCTTTACAGGGAAAAGCGATAAATTATGCCTTGTCATAGGTCCGTGCTCAGCGGATAACGAGGACAGTGTTATTGATTACATCTCTCGACTTCGTACCGTGCAGGAAAAGGTAAACGATAAAATTTATATAATTCCGAGAATTTATACAAACAAACCCAGAACAACGGGTGACGGCTACAAGGGTATGCTTCATCAGCCCGATCCCAATGAAAAACCTGATATGTATAAGGGTATTGTTGCAATCAGAGAACTTCATATGAGAGCAATTTCCGAAACAGGATTCACCTGTGCGGATGAAATGCTTTATCCTGAAAATTACAGATATCTCAGCGATATTCTTGCATATGTTGCAATCGGTGCACGCTCTGTTGAGAATCAGCAGCACAGACTTACCGCAAGCGGAATTTCCGTTCCTGTCGGCATGAAAAATCCCACGGGCGGCGATATTTCCGTTATGATGAACTCAATCACTGCCGCACAGCATAAACATACGTTTATCTACAGAGGATGGGAGGTTCATTCTGAGGGTAATCCCTGCGCTCATGCGATTTTAAGAGGCTATGTTAACAAACACGGTCAGTCGCTCCCTAACTATCACTATGAAGACCTTGTTAATCTTGCTGAAACCTATGCAAAAAGCGGACTTGAAAATCCCGGAGTTATAGTTGATACCAACCACGCAAATTCAGGTAAAAAATACCTTGAACAGATAAGAATTGCAAAAGAAGTTCTTCACAGCTGCCGTCACGATGCTGATGTCAAGAAGCTTGTCAAAGGCTTTATGATTGAGAGCTATATCGAAGACGGTGCACAGAAAATCGGCGAGTGCATTTACGGCAAATCAATAACAGACCCTTGCCTCGGTTGGGAGAAAACAGAAAAACTTATATACGACCTTGCGGAGTTATGGTGATATGAACAACAGAGAATGGTTTAAAAATGCTGGCTACGGAATGATGGCTCATTGGGGTCTTTATTCCATTCTCGGAGGCGAATGGAAGGGCAGAAGAGTAAATGATTATGCCGAATGGATTCAGAGCTTTATGCCCATTCCCAATGATGAATACGCAGAGCTTGCAAAAATATTCAATCCGGTTTATTTCAATGCGGATGAATGGATTCGTCTGGCCCGTGACTGCGGAATGAAATATTTTGTTTTCACCTCAAAGCATCATGACGGCTTTGCGATGTTCAAATCAGAGGCAGACCCGTTCAATGTGGTTGATGCAACTCCGTTTGGCAGAGATGTTGTTGCGGAGCTTGGTGAAGCCTGCTATAAATACGGAATCAAATTCGGTCTTTACTATTCTCAGGAGCTCGACTGGAAGCATTTTCACGGCGGAGGCTACGATAAATTTTCGGGCTGCTCAGGTGTTTCATGGGATAACAGCTGGGATTTCCCCGAAAGGGAGAAAAAGGATTTTTCAATCTGTTTTGAAGAAAAAATCAAGCCTCAGGTTAAGGAAATTCTGACGGGCTACGGTGATTTGTGCCTTATTTGGTTTGATGTACCTCACACTATCTCAAAAGACCAGAGCTTTGAGCTTTATTCGCTTGTTAAGGAGTATCAGCCTGAATGTCTGATAAATTCAAGAATAGGCAACGGTGCTTATGACTATGTTTCATTGGGCGATAACGAATATCCGTCGGAATTTGCGGTTGATGAAACCATTGACCCCAACAGCCTTGACGGTCTTAAATATTCACCCTACGGTCTTTATGAAACCGCAGGCACTCTCAACACTTCATGGGGTTATAAATATTATGACCAAAATTGGATTACACCCGAAGAAATTGCAGAACGGAAAAAGAAACTTAACGGAATGGGTATAAATTATCTTCTCAATGTCGGTCCCGACGGACTCGGCAGGATTCCGTCTTTTTCGGTTGAGGCTCTTATAAATTCAACAAAAATAAAGTAAGGGAATGCAAACATGGAAAACAAAAAGCTGTATATTTTAACCTATGACCACGGCGGTTATGTTTTATGGAAAGACGAAGTCAAGCCGAGACTTAAGAAAATCAACGAGTGGATGGAGAAATATCCGAAGCTCAGAATAGGTCTTGACTATGAATCATTTACCTTTGATGAGTTTTCGAGATGCGACCCCGAGGTTGTTGAAATGATAGGGGATTTACTCAAAAAATATCCCGACAGAGTCGGTCTCGGTGCAACCACCTACGGTCAGCCTCTTTCGCTTACAATCAGTGAGGAATCCAATGCCCGTCAGCTTATATATGCAATAAGAACCAATAAAAAATATTTTGGCAAAACTCCCGATGTGTATTGCATATCCGAGTTTGCTCTCAATAATCAGACTCCCCAGCTTTTAAAGCTTACGGGTCACAAGGCGGCAATTCTGCGTTCTCATGTTATGGGTTACGGTTATCCCAGAACCTTTGATTCCGCATGGGGTAAATGGATTGGTAAGGACAAAACCGAAATTCCCGCAGTACCCACCTACGATAAAATGGGCAGGGGATTCAACTGCTGTACGGTTGATAACTGGATTCTTTCCCGTTGGCCTCAGGATACGGAAATATCCCTTGAAAAATTTGAGGAAATGTTTAAAAAATATTCTCCTCTTCTCGCATCGAGATATGACGACCTTACTCAGCCTATTGAAGATGTTACCGCCTATATAGAAACCAAGGATAACTATGAATATGTTCTTCTTGAGGATATTCCTGCGCTTTACGGCGAGGCAAAGGATGAACTTGCAACAACCGATAACGATTTCCATGTTCAGATGCCCTGGGGTTATTGCGGAAACGAGATATTCAACGGTGTGCGCAAGGCGGAGGTTGAAGCTGTTCAGGCAGAAAAGCTGAATGCGTTATCAGTTATGCTCGGCGGAAAGGCATATACAGATAATCTTGATGAAGCATGGAAATATGCCCTTGCCGCACAGCACCACGATGTTACAATCTGCGGACTTCTCGACCTTGCAAGACGCTTTATTCCCGCATCACTCAAGGAATCGGAATTCGTTAAAAATGAATCACTCAAAAACATTGCATCGCATTTTGCTTGCAAGGATGATAACTCCGTTCTTGTGATAAACACAAATTCATTCCCTGTTTCGGATGTTATCAAGGTCGGCGAGGATAAATATGTTTATAGTGATTATATACCCGCTTTTTCTGCAAAAGTTGTTTCCGCAGATTCGGTAAGCAAGGCTAAAGATAATTTCAAATGGAATCCCGAAAAGGGTCTTCTTGAAACTACACATTACAACATGAAGCTCACTGATAAGGGTATTGAAAATATATCGTATTGGTCTGACGGTGAAAAGATAATCGACAATGGCGATAATGCTATGTTCACTGCACACATTGACGGTGTTGACTGCGAATCAATCGGCAAATGGACTGTCGAGCTCAATCCTTATTGCGGTGCAATTGCAACCTACGAAGGCAAAATCGGAAGTGTACCCTTCAGTTTTGAAATGCGTTTCGGCGGT
>JAZSCL010000098.1:0-24999 GCA_045602905.1 Acutalibacteraceae bacterium | reverse complement strand
AAGGCAAAACTAACAATACAACAAATACCATGATGTTAATTCTCCTTTTAGTTTAAGAAATGAAAAACGAATTTGCGATTTCCGCTGCTTTCATTATAACATCAAAAGATTTCTTTAAGGAATCTCCGATTACGGCAGCAGTTTCAGGGTTATCACTGAGCCATGCAATAATCGGTTCTGTAGCTTGTCGGAATATCTCGAAAATATCTATTCCGAGCAGTTCAAGCGGGTAAATTATAATTATGAGAGGAAGCAATAAAAATATAGTGAATACAGCACCCATAACACTACTCCTTATCTTTCAAGATTTTCAATTATTGCGAAATGAGTGGTGAAGAAGTTCTGTGTAGCGTCTGCACGGGAATTCAGACCGATAACATTGCCGTGGTCGCCTTCTTTTGTGGGCATAACATGCCATGTGCCTCTGATGATTTCAACATCCTCTGAGGGCGGGAACTGTGCATACTCAACATAAGGTTCATTGAACGGATATCTTGCGGAAACAACGCTTACAAGTCCATCGTTTTCCTGCCAGCTTTCGTCAATGGAAATTCCGCCTGCCGTTGTGCCCTTGAACGAACCCATTGCCATTGCAAATGGTGAAAGAATGGGAAGAGTGCCTGCTGTGGGAACATGGCCTCTGAGGAACGAGCCTTCCTTTGTGGTCGAATAGGAATATGAGAAATAATACACATCTTCAACGGTTTTTATTGTTGAGTTCAGTTTTGCCGCACCGTCGGGTGAAAGGTCATATGCTGCATGGTCGTTGCCCGACTGAGTAACCGCATTTATGGCTTCTTCCATGTTGCTGCTGTTCGTTGAGCTTATTCCGAAGTGGTCAAGCTTGAAATCGTAAATATCGCTTGAGCCTGAGCCTGCATCGGCAAATCCGAAACAGAGCTTCATCAGAAGAGCTGTTGTGTCACCGATACCGACGATTCCGCCTACGGTGTTGAGCACTTCAGTGAGAGATGAGCCGTTATGGGGTGCACAGAGGGTTGTTACGCTGTTTACCCAGTCACCCTTTCCGCCCATGAAAAGAGGCGAGGTTTCGCTGCCCGTTGCCATCTGCTCCGCTTCATTGCCGTATGCGAGAAGCGAGGCAAGAAGTCTGACGGTAGCTCCGCCGAAGCTGTGACCGACAAGGTTGATTTTAAGT
Source organism: Acutalibacteraceae bacterium (assembly GCA_045602905.1). Lineage (GTDB taxonomy): Bacteria > Bacillota > Clostridia > Oscillospirales > Acutalibacteraceae > CAG-177. Next base: position 23,840 of record JAZSCL010000098.1, on the reverse strand, counting down.
CTCTGACCGCCGTTGACTTTTTCTCCCCAGCCTTCAAAAAGGGGAGTTGAATATGTTCTTCCGTAGCGTGCGTGATTATGTTCTTTTGAGTGTGCCTCACCGTAGTCAACGGTTGTGCCGGCAAGCTGTGCGTAAAGCTCGCAGGCTCTGTCCCATGCGCTTGAAACAGGTCCTACGCTCGGCATATAAACTTCGTAGTTTTCATTGGTGAGATAAGCCTTGAGGTCGATTGTGCCGCCGCCCCAATACTGAATGGTTTCGTTTATTCCTTCTCCTTCGCCCCAGCCGCCGAGACCGTGAACGAGAACATACGGATATCTGATTTTACCGCCGTTGAGCTCCCACCAAGCCTCACGGATTCCGCCGTAGTACATGGGAATTGCAACCGCCGTAACCGCTATGCAGAGAGCAAGGATTGCTGCAATTATCTTAACGATTTTTTTAGCTTTACCGTTTTTCTTTTTCTTTTTCTTGGTTTTCATTGTTTCACCCTCCTCAGCGGGCGGTGCAACAGGTTCGTCTTCTGCAACGGAGATAAAATTTTCCGTCGGGTCATTTTTCAGAATATAATCCGTTGAAACGCCGAAAAGTTCGCTCATTGCTATTATCTTATCGGTATCGGGAAGTGCCGTGCCCGACTCCCACTTTGAAACTGACTGTCTTGAAACTCCCAGTGCTTCCGCAAGCATCTCCTGGGACATCCCTTTTTCTTTTCTTAATTTTAATATCTTATCGGAAATATTCATAGTGTGCCTCCTTTGTCCTTGGCTGAATTTTAGCCCTAAACAGCGTGAAAATCAACCAACTCAGGCTTACATTTTTAATTATTTTTATGTAAACCGAAGTTTACATTCTTTGTAAATCAAGCTTTCCCGAATTTATAATAACATTTTTTATTTTTACAGTCAACAGAAACAAAAAAGACCGCCGCAGCGGTCTTTTAATCATAATAAGAATACCTTTGCAAGTCCGAAATAAATAACGAGGGTTACGATGTCAACAAGAGTTGCAATCATCGGACCTGCCATAAGTGCAGGGTCAAGTTTAACTATCTTTGCAAAAATGGGAAGTGAGCATCCGATAAGCTTTGCAACGATTATTGCACAAAACATTGCAAGCGAAACAACAAGAAAAACTTCGAATGTTCCGTCACAGAAAAGATACATACGCAGAATGTTTGCAATGCCGAGTGCGAGTCCGCAGATTGATGCAACACGAAGCTCTTTGAAAACGATTTTAAGGTAGTCTTTTATCTCGATTTCGCCAACCGCAAGACCTCGGATGATAAGCGTTGAAACCTGACTGCCTGCGTTACCGCCCGTACCCATGAGCATTGGCATTGATGCAGTCAGTGCAACGAATCCCGCAAGCAGAGTTTCGTAGCCTTCAATAATTTTGCCCGTGAATGTACCCGAAATCATAAGGATGAGAAGCCACAGAATTCTGTTTTTTGCAAGCTTGAAAACTCCCGTTTTGAGGTATTCATCATCCGACGGTGCAAGCAAAGCCATCTTTTCGAAGTCTTCGGTGGTTTCTTCTTCGATAACGTCAACGATATCGTCAACGGTGATAATGCCTACGAGTCTGTTTTCGTTGTCAACAACGGGAACGCTGAGAAGGTCGTATTTTTTAACGATGTCCGCAACGTATTCTCGGTCATCAAGAGTGTTAACGGAAATAAGCTGTGCATCATCCTCCATGATGTCGCCAACAACGGCATCTGCATCGCAGAGAAGAAGAGAAAGCAGGGGTATGCTTCCGAGAAGATGATGCTCACGGTCAATGCAGTAGCAGGTGTAGACAGTTTCTTTGTCTACGCCTGTTTTTCTTATTTTTTCAATAGCTTCTGCAGCAGTGAGTGAGGTGCGCAGATGCACCATTTCGATTGTCATAAGACTGCCTGCACAGTCATCGGGATACTTGAGAAAACGGTTGATGAGTTTTCTTGTTTCGGGGTCTGAATGAGCGAGAACACGGGTTACAACGTTTGCGGGAACTTCTTCAAGAAAGTCAACGGTATCGTCAAGGAACATTTCGTCAAGCAGGCGTTCAAGCTCGGTATCGTTAATCATTCTTACGATGTCTGCCTGAGTGTCGGGTTCAAGATAAGCAAAAACCTCGGCGGAAACATCCTTGGGAAGAATTCTGAAAGCGTGAAGTCTGGGTTTGGATTCAAGCTCTTCAAGAATAAGGGCGGTATCAACAACGTTTATCTCGGTCAGCATTTCACGCATAGCCGAGATTTCGCCGCTTTTGATATATTCGTTGAGCTGTTCAAGCAAAAGCTCAAAGTTTTCCATAAAAAAAGCATCTCCCTTCGCAATAACCGCAAAAGGCGACGCAACCAAAGGAAAGCGATTTATTTCTAAATCACTCGGTGAAAACCAACGGCAGTCCGTCAATGCGGCAATATCGGATTATGTATCTACTTCGGGGGTTGGGTATTTCGGAACTGCCCAAAATTTTTCACCACACTTCAAAAAAATATTTTACACATCAATTCTACACCCTATAAGCCATGAAGTCAAGCAAAAATGCAAAAAAAGATGAAATGTTGAAATATTGAAGAAAATCGAAGAAAAACAGCTCTATACGGCTGAAAACAGACGAAATCGGGAGAAAAAACGATATAAAATTTGAGGGCTCCGGAAAAAAGTTAGCTTTTTCAGGCTAAGAAAACCGTGTGTTCACACTTAGGTTGAGAGAAGAAAACGAAGCTTCTCTCGGAAAGGAGATGCTGAATGAAAAAAGGATTAACGGAAAAAGAACGGCTTTTCTGTTTCTACTTTGCTGAAGACGGCGACGCAAGAGGCTGTGCCGCAAGGGCGGGTTTTTCTGTTGCGCCTAAAAGAAGTGCGGCAAGGCTTCTCGGAAGAGAAGAAATACGTGCAGAAATCGCAAAGCTTGAAAAAGAAAAGAAGGCGGTCAATGCCGTTGAAAAGGGTCTTATGCGTCTTGCATTCGGGTCGGTTGCGGATGCGATGAGGCTCATGCTCTGCGAGGATACGATGACTGCGGATGAAATCGAAAAGCTTGATCTTTTCAATGTTTCCGAAATCAAAAGACCAAAGGGCGGAGGTCTTGAAATCAAATTCTTTGACCGTCTTAAAGCTCTTGAAAGACTGGATAAGATAAGCGGTGGTGAAGAACACTCACAAAGCAGTTTTATTCAGGCACTTTCGGAGGGCGCAAAAAATCTTTCGCAGGGTGATTCGGATTGAAAGAGAAAAAGCAGAAATTTACTCCGTTTTCACGAAAACAGCTTAAAGCGCTCTGCTGGTGGATGCCCGAAAGTCCGCTGAATTTTTATGACGCAATTATCTGCGATGGTGCGGTCAGGTCGGGCAAAACGCTGTGTATGTCGGTTTCATTTGTAACGTGGGCGTTTTCGGCGTTTTCGGACTGCTCGTTTGCTCTTTGCGGAAAAACAATTGCATCTCTGAAGCGTAATGTCGTTACGGTTATTCTGCCCGTTTTGCGTGAACTCGGTTTTGAGTGTACGGAAAAGCATTCGAAAAATCTGATTGAGATTACCTACAGAGGTGTCACAAACAGATTTTATCTTTTCGGCGGCAAGGATGAAGGCTCTGCGGCACTGATTCAGGGCATGACTCTTGCGGGAGTTTTGCTTGATGAGGTAACCCTTATGCCCCGTTCCTTTGTTGAACAGGCTCTTGCACGATGCTCTGTTGACGGCTCAAAGCTATGGTTTAACTGCAATCCCGAGCATCCGATGCACTGGTTTCACGAGGAATGGATTAAGAAACATGATGAAAAAAACTGCCTTTATCTGCATTTTACCATGAAGGATAATCCGTCTCTTACACCTGCAATTATCCGCAGATACGAGAAGCTTTATTCGGGTGCATTCTATGAACGCTTTGTTCTCGGCAGATGGGTGGCTGCTCAGGGCAGTGTTTACCCGATGTTTTCGCAGGAAAAACACGTTGCTGAACCTCCCGATGTGTTTGAATGCTATTACATTTCGTGCGACTACGGTACGGTGAATCCCTCGTCATTCGGGTTATGGGGAAAGAACGGTGACAAGTGGTACAGAATCAGAGAATATTATTTTGATTCACGCACCGAAGGGCATCAGCGTACCGACGGCGAGCATTACAAGGCTCTTTGCGAGCTTGCTGACGGACTGCGGATTGAAGCTGTTGTTGCCGACCCGTCGGCAGCGAGTTTTATGGAATGCATACGGCGTGACGGCAGATTCCGTGTTATCCCCGCCCGTAACGATGTTATTGACGGCATCCGCAGAGTTTCCGACTGTCTTAAAGAGCAGAAAATCATGTTTTCTCCCGATTGCAGGGATTCAATCCGTGAATTCGGTCTTTACAGATGGGAGGAAAACTCCGCAAAGGATGCGGTCAGAAAAGAAAACGACCATGCAATGGACGATATCCGCTATTTTGTTTCAACGGTTGTGGCACAGACCGATGATTGCGGATTTTTCGCCGTTGCGGCAAAAAGATGAAAGGAGGAAATGAATGGGACTTTTTAAAAGAAAATCCAACGCAAGAGTTTCCGCACCTGCCGTGCAGACAAAAAACAGACATCCCTTCGGCATTATTGACGGCTATGTGCCCCTCGGAGTGCCTCAGCTCAGGCTTTACACTGCATTGCGTGAGGCTGTGCCCGTAATCGATGCGGCAATCTTCAAGCTTGTGCGTCTTACAGGCGGATTCACGGCGGAATGTTCAAACAAAACTGCTGAAGCGGAGCTTTCGGAATTTATCCGCAGTGTGCCCGTCGGAGGCAACAGAACGGGACTTTCGGAGTTTGTTTCAACTTATTTTGAACAGCTTCTGACCTTTGGTACGGCAATCGGTGAAATTGTTACCGATACCGAGGGTAATCCCAGAGCACTCTTCAACGCACCTCTTGAAAACATTGAACTCAAACGCAGCAAAAACGGCTTTGATGTTGAGATTTTTGTTCGTGACGGCTCAAAGCTCCGCAAGGTTTCAAGACCCGATATGTGTCTGCTGAGTGTGCTTAATCCCGACCCGGGGGCGCTGACGGGCAACTCCATGCTCAAGGGTCTGCCGTTTGTCAGCTCGGTTTTGCTTAAGATTTTTGAAAGCATCGGTGCAAACTGGGAAAGAGTCGGCAATCTTCGTTTCGCGGTTACCTATAATCCCAAAAACGATGCGGTTGACAGAGCTTATGCAAAAGACAGAGCGCTGCAGGTTGCGAAAGAATGGAGCGAGGCAATGCAGAGCGGCTCGGAAATCAGGGATTTTGTTGCCGTCGGTGATGTACAGATTAAGGTTATAGGTGCAGATAATCAGATACTTGACAGCAATGTGCCCGTAAGGCAGATGCTTGAGCAGATTGTATCCAAAACAGGCATACCGCCTTTTATGCTTGGCCTTTCATGGTCAAGCACGGAAAGAATGTCGTCTCAGCAGGCGGATGCTCTTACGAGTGAGCTTGAGGCTTACAGAAGAGTTCTGACTCCTGTTATAGCGAAAATCTGCAATGAATTTTTAAGAAGCAGAGGCTATAACTGCAGGGCTGAAATTGTGTGGGATAACATCACACTTCAGGATGAGGTTGAGCTGAGCAGAGCCGCTCTTTACAGAGCACAGGCAGAAAAAATCAGGAGAGGTGAATAATTACGGAAAAGGAAAATATCAGTCAGATTCCCGATGAGGAGCTTGAACTTATCGGGAAATTCGCAAGAAAAAAGCTTGAAAAAGACGAGCTTTACACATTTTCTCTTATTCTCTGCGACAACGAAATTGACAGGGATAACGAGAAATTCACAATTCAGGCGCTGAACACCCTTGCAAAGCTTTTTGTGGGAAAAACGGGAATTTTTGACCACAACATGAAAAGCAAGGACCAGTCAGCGAGAATCTATGCCGCCGAGGTTGTGACGGATTCAACACGCAAAACCGCAGACGGTGAGGATTATACCTATATCAAGGCGAAGGCATATATGGTCAGAACCGAGAAAAACAAGGACCTTATTGCCGAGATTGATGCGGGAATCAAGAAAGAAACAAGTGTTGGCTGCTGTGTGAGCGATATAAGCTGCTCAATCTGCGGCAGAAATATCAAAACCGAAGGCTGTGAGCATCAGAAGGGAAAAAGCTACGGCGGAAAGCTCTGCTGTTATCTTCTTTCGGAGCCTACAGATGCATATGAATGGTCCTTTGTGGCTGTTCCCGCACAGAAAAATGCAGGGGTTATCAAGTCATTCAATCCCATGCATGAAACGGAAAAGCTTGCCGAAATGGCAAGGGAATATAAAAACGAAATGCAGAGCGAGATTCTTCGCTGTGCCGCAAGCGTACTTCCCGAAATGAAGTCGGCGTCACTCGAAGAAATCTGCGGCTCTCTTTCGCTCGGAATGCTCCGTGAAATGCGTGATGCATTCCGCAAGAATGCACAGAAAAATCTGCCCGTTGTAAGACAGCTTGACTGCTGCGGTGCAGAAGAAGAATCGGAAAATTCCGAATACAAAATTTAAGGAGGAAAAAATTATGTCAGTAGCATTTGACGGTTTCAACAGAAACACGGCAACATTTAAAATCACAGAGGATATCGAAGCGGGTACAGCGGTTAAGATTACCGGATCGGCACAGGTTGAGCCTTGTGCGGACGGCGATGTTTTCTGCGGCTTCGTTGAAAACGGAGATGACGGCTATGCAGCCGTGCAGCTCAGCGGTGCGGTAACTGCGGTTTACTCAGGCACAGCACCCGAAACGGGCTATGCCAAGCTTGTTTCAGACGGCAGCGGTATCAAAGCATCGGAAAACGGCAGGGAATATCTCGTTGTTGCAGTTGATGAAACAGCATCAACCGTGACATTCATTATGTAAGGAGGAGTTTTATAATGTCAAATTACGATAATATCAGACTCGAAAAGGGTCTTTATGCTTCAGGCAATTTCACAAAGGCACTCGAAAGCCTTGACCCCACCGAAAACTACAAGGGTACATCTCTTGAGGGTCTTGATGCATATCAGCGTCAGCTCAAGCGTTTCGGTATCAAGGTGGGCGGAGCTTCAAGCGATGTTGTTGATAAGTTTTTCAAAAGTTTAGACAGCGCTGTGCTTTTCCCCGAATATGTTTCGAGAGCTGTAAGACAGGGTCTTGAGCAGAGCGATATCCTTCCCGGTATTGTTGCAACAACCACAACAATCGACGGTCTTGATTACCGTTCAATCACTTCAATTCCTTCGGAAGAGGAAAAGGAGCTTAAGATTGTTAAGGAGGGTGCATTTATTCCCGAAACGAATATCCGCACCAAGGAGAGCCTTGTTAAACTCAAAAAGAGAGGCAGAAGCCTTGTTGCTTCATATGAGGCAATCCGTTTTCAGCGTCTTGATCTCTTCACCGTAACTCTCCGTCAGATAGGTGCATATATCGGCAGAACGCTTCTCAAGGATGCGATCGATGTTCTTGTTAACGGCGACGGCAGCGGCAATGCGGCTGAAAATATTGCGGCTGAAACTCCCGGTACACTTGAATATTCAGATCTTGTGAGCTTCTGGAACAGCTTTGACCCCTATGAGCTTAATACAATCATTGCATCTCCTGAGGTTATGGCAGAAATGCTCAATATGGAGCAGTTCAGAGATGCCGCCGCAGGTCTCAATTTCCACGGCAAAGGCAATATGATTACACCTCTCGGCGCAAAGCTTCTTAAATCAAACGCCGTTGCAGAGGGGACACTCATCGGTCTTGACAAGACTGCAGCTCTTGAAATGGTTAAGGCTGGCGATGTTATGACCGAATATGACAAGCTTATTGACCGTCAGCTTGAGCGTGCGGTTATCAGCTGCACAACAGGCTTCAACAAGATTTTTGACGGTGCATCAAAGGTACTCACCGTCTGATAAACGGAGGGGATTCCTTTGATTGACTGCTGGAGAATACTTAATGCTCTGCGGGAATATTATTCTCCCGCAGAAACTGATGAAGAACTGATGCCTCTTTGCAATTCAGCCGCAAAGGAGCTTACCGCAAGGCTGAAGAAGAATGCTGATGCATCGGATATCCGTCTTATTAATGCGGCTGCTGCGATAGTCAACTACCGTCTTTGCGTGAGGAATATCGGCAAATCGGAATCGGTGACATCATTCAAGGCGGGCGATGTTACCGTCAGCATTTCCCCAAATGCTGCGGCAGAACTTGCCGAAAAAGAAAAAAGCGAAGCCATGCTTGCGGCATTGCCTCTGCTCAGGGATGAGGAATTTGTTTTCAGGCAGGTGAGCATATGAATATTGCTCCGCTGTTTGAAAAACACGGCAGAACCGTTGAGGTTTTTGATAATGACGGCTCAAAAGTTTCACAGACATCCGCATTCATAAGCCCTCTGCGATATAAAAACAAGATGTATCTTTACGGCGTAAACACCGAAATCGGTTACAATTCACAGGGGCATTATCTTTATATCGGTCCGCCCGATGAGGACCTGACTCTTATTCCCGAGGGCGGATATATCGCCTGCGAAAATGAAAAATACAGAATTGACAGAGCCGAAAAGGTATATAAAGGAAGCAACGTGTTTTATATATGGGCTATTGTAAGAGTTATTGTTGAGATTGAGGAGGGATAACCGTGAGCGAAATAAGTGCATTACCTGGAAACATAGTTGAATGGCTTGAATCCAGGGAAGAACTTCAGGGAATAAAGTTTCTTGTTGAATTCCCTCCAATCAAAAAGGCTGTTCCGCTTAAAAATACGATTGTAGCCGTTGGGATAGGCGGTGTTGACATCGTTGATTCTTTTGTTGAAAACGATGAGGGTGTGCTTGTTGAAAATGAATACTGCAGGCAGGCAAATATGAGACTCAGGCTTTCGATTCATGTTCCGTATTCCGAGGGCGGTGAGGCTTGTCACAGAGCTTTTACCGATATAATCGATTGTCTGACCTTCGCCTCGGGTCTTGATATCATTTCATCGGGATGTGACGGGATTACCGCAGACAGAGATACCGATGCGTTTGTGCTTACAGCATGGATTTCCGTCAAAGCTTCTCTTTGCCCTGCGGAATCCTCAGGTCTTGATTTCCCTTCGTTCATAAGCAAGGAGCTTCTTTGCGGTTCTCATATAAACAACACTCAGGTTCATCTGACCGAAAAGGAAAAGGAATATCTCATAACGCCGTTTGTTCACGGAAGCTATTTCGGTACGGGATCGGCATCAAGAACAATTTCTCTTGGCTTCAGACCCAGCATTGTTGTAGTTACCGCAAACGGACTTCCGATGCTGTATTACGACAGAAACGAAGGTGTGAATCATACACTTTCGGGTGTTGCTTTTGAAGGCGGACAAAGCATCGGTGTCAAGCTGACGAACAACGGCTTTGAGGTAAGAACGGGAGACAGCATTTCTGCAAGAAACTGTTATCCTTCTCTTAACGAAGCAACCATAACATATGTTTATATTGCATTTAAATAAATAAAAAGAATGGTCTGTCAGGTGACAGGCCATTCTTGTTTTAAGAATATATTATTTTCTCATTTCAGCAAGGTCACGGTAATTTATAAGCTTGATACCGTTAGCTTCAATGTGCTGTTTTGTTTTGGGGTCTTTCATGATTTCGTATTCCCACACTCTTCTCTGCCATGCGCCCGTTGTACCCTTGAGGTCATCGGTTTCGAGCGAGGGGTGAAGATATGTTTCGGTTATTCCTTCGGGAATGTTTGCATAAAGGTCATAGAGATATTCCCTGAAGTTTTCGTAGCTGTCAGCCTGAGGTCCGCTCCATTCGTTGGGGATAAGATAATCGGGAATTGCAACGTTGTTCATCTTTGCAAATGCAACGATTTTGCCGAATACCATGTCAATCATGCTTTTGTCAACGTTGATGTCGAGCATTGAATTGCCCATCATTGCATCGGTTACATTGGCGGGCATACGGAAGGGGAGGCCGTATTCACCTGCAAGGGTGAGGGTGAGCTGAAGAAGCTCGAATCTGCCTGTTTCGATTCCGTAAAGAGAGCCCATGTGGTTATCAAGATGTGAGGGATTAACAAGACCGAGAATTTTTGCACGTGCAATCTGAGCTCTGATTTCGCCCTCGACTTCATCAATGTCAACATTGTTTTCAACCTGATCGCTTTCGTGCCACATAAAACCTTCTTCATCACGGAGAGAATCAGTGTTTTTGCTGTTGACAGGTGCCCAGCGGTATTTGCTCCATTCGCTTGTGAGGGTAAGATGCACGCCGATTGCAAGGTCGGGATTGGCACCGGCAAACTGACAGGCTTCGGGTGCCCATGCGCAGGGAGTCATAATGGTTGATGAAGTGAGTGCACTGTTTTTGTCGGTAAGAAGGTCCATAACGGCAAGGTTTGCACCTCTGCACATACCGAAATCGTCTGCATTGATAATAAGATATCTGTCCATTTTTATTTCTCCTTTAAATCAAATCTTTGTATTCGATTTTATTTCCTTCAAATTTATTCACGTCAAGCTCTTTATCGCCGATGAATGCTTTGTCAACCTGCTTGATACCTTTAACAAACTCGGTTTTGCCGGGGCAGAAGGGATAAAGCCCGAGCACGCCGAAAATATACCAGATTGCGGTTGTGCCGTTATCCTCGTCACCGGGGAAGCCGTCATCCTGCCACGAGAAAGCCTCCTCGCAAAGACGCTTTACCCAATACCGGGTTTTTTCGACATCACCGAGTGCGGAATAGATATAGGGAATATGGAAGCTGGGCTGATTTGAAATTGCGCACTGACCGAAATCGATTGCCGCCATTTCCGTCATTTCGTGGATTTCGCAGTTGTAACCGACTACCTCATAATAGGGTGGGGTTGCGAAAAGTTCATCGATTTTTGCAATCAGACCTTCTTTGCCGCCGTAAAGCTCTGCGAGACCTTCGATATCGTGGGGCACGGCAAAAGAATTCTGCCATGCGCTGCCTTCGGTGTAGTCTCTGCCCCATGCAACCGGAGAAAAATCGGGCCTGAAATTACCTTTTTTATCCTTTGCACGCATAAATCCTGTTTCGGGGTCAAAAAGATTTTTGTAGTTGAGAGCTCTTTTTCTGTATTCTTTTTCTATATCGGCTTTGCCGAGAATTTTTGCAATTTCCGCAATACACCAGTCGCCGTAAGCCGCATCAAGAGTGAGGTTTACGGTTTCTTTTTCTTCTTCATATGGCACATAACCGTATTTGCAGTAGCTTTCTGCGCCGTTTCTGCCGAAATCTCTGTGGCCGGAATTCTTTACGGAATGCTTTATCATGCCTTCAAGAGCGATTTCAAGAAGGGGCTTGTCGATGAAGCCTTTCACTGCACCGTCGCAGATAACCGCATCAACGAGAGTGCTTGGCATACAGCCGCATTCGCCGATTGAAAGCCAGCGGGGAAGCCAGCCGCTTTCGGTGTATTCATTGATGAATGCTTCAAGCATTTCACGGTATTCATCCTTGGCAACGAGTGAGAAGAATGAATAAACGGTGCGGTAGGTGTCCCAGAAACCGTTGTCGGTATATCTTACCCCCTTGCGTGTTGTGCCGTCATGGGGGCAGTAGTGGACGGGATTGCCGTTTTTATCGTATTCATAGCACTTGTGAGGATAAAGGAATGCACGGTACATACACGAGCAGAATGTTTTGAAGAGCTTCTTGTCCTTGGTCTCGATTCTGACTCTGGAAAGATAGCTTTCCCAGATCTTTTCACCTTCGGATTTAACATCTTTAAGTGTTTTGTCCGAAAGCTCTGTTTCGAGATTCAGAACAGCCTGACTGAAGCTGATGTATGACGAAGCAACCTTGATTTCAGTTGATTTGTTTTTCAGATTGAGATGAATTGCGGCCTTTTTGCCTCTGCATTTTGTTCCGTTTCTGAATTTGTCACCGCTGCTGATAAGTGATTTATCCGCATCAACGCTGTTTTCGGGAAATTTGAAAACAACATAATTCTTGAATTTAACCGCTTCGCCGCTCATGTGCATATCCGTTGATACATAAAGGATATTTGCTTTTTCATCGAAACGGCAGGAATAGTTTCCCTTTACGGGAAGAACGGAAAAATAATTGTCAATATCTTCGTCGAATGTAACTCTTACAACCGCACCTCTTTCGGTAGGTGAAAGCTCAACATCAGCTCTTGAACGAAGAAAACGGGTTTTAAGATAATAGGGCTTGAGAACAGCTTCCTCAGGTCTGTAGCCCGACCATCTTCTGCCGCCCGATGCACCGAGTTTTTTGTTTTGCGGCATAAAAACAATTGCGCCGTAGTCTGCAATCCAGGGGGAAGGCTGATGCGTGAGTCTGATTCCTTCAAGGCTGCGGCTGTCGGGATGGTAATACCATCTTGTGTCATGCTCTGTCTGAGGAGCAAACGCAGTCATGCCGAAAGGAAGCTGAACAAGAGGCAGTGTGTTGCCGTTTGAATAAGCGTGAGTGGATTTGCTGCCCTGTTTTATGTTGACATAATCGCAGTATTTCATAATTATTTCTCCCATATATTGTTGATTATATTTTCAACGCTGTAACAGCGGCTTTTTTTGATTTGGTTTTCAAGAAAATCCATATTGAGTGAGGAATGCTCAACCTCTTTTGAAAATTTCTGTATAGCATCTATGCGTTCGGATTTGTTTTCCGTGCACGAAACAAGTTTGCGGATAACGAGAAAAGAAACAACCGCAAACTTTACCTTCACAAGAAGATTTCTGTCAAAAACCGCAAGCATGAAATAGCGGAAAACAAGGTATACCATTAGGTTTTCAAATTCGTTTTCACAACCTTTGATTTCCGTAACGGAAAACGCATCTTCAAGAGCTGATTTCCATTGTGTATCAAGCATTTCAAGCTCTGAAAAATCTTTAAGGAGCTTAGCGTTGAGACGCTTTGCACGGCTCTGATTGAACGGATAATCTTTCTGTAAAAGAAAATCTTTTCTTATTATTTCACGCACTTCGCTGCAGTTGTTTCTGCGGATAAAAGGAGAGATTTCATTGCATATTTCAAGAAAAGCGGAAATCCTTTTTTCAATGGAAAATTTTTTGTTCTGCAGTATATCAATCGATATTTTTCGTGCTTCAAGCAGAGTAAAATATAGATTCGGGTCAATTGAAGTCGGCTCCGGAAAACCATCGGATTCTTCCGTTTCAAATTCAATTTTTTTATCCTGAAGAATCAGTCTTGCAGCTTCGGGGCAGGAGAGAGAAATTCCCGTTTCAATTCTTGCGCCGAAATAAGTTATATGACGCGGAAACAGACGGCAGGTTCTGCACAGGGATTCTTTGCCGATTTCAATATACATTTCGCACAGCCCGTTGTCAAGCAGAAACGGACATTTCCCCTTTACGGGTGCAAAAATGCTGTCGCCGTCGGAATCAACGGTTATGCGGCTTCGGAGAATATCTGCATAACCGCCCGTAAGAGATGAATATTTTTCAAGGCTGTCACCGTCAACAACAACCTCCCAGCCTGCACAGCAGGTATCGGGACATTTGTCGGCGATGCAGCGGAAATCTTTGTAATAATTCGGAAAAGTATTTTTCATGGCATTAATAAAAACAGAGCTGCCGCAGGAATGCAACAGCTCTCATGTGATTATTCTTCAAATCCGGAAGTTTCGCTTTCGGTATTGACTGTTTCACCGTTTTCATCGGTTACAACCTCTGTTTCGGGAACATAAACCTGAAGTGAAATAACAGTTCCTCTGTCATATGCTTTTTCGGCGGCGGGAGCCATGCCGATAACCTGATTTTCGGGATACGAACCGTCTGAAATTTCAATTTTCTTGATTTTGAAGCCGATTTCTTCAAGACGTGCGGATGCTTCTTCAAAATCCGTTCCCACAACATTCGGAAGAGTTATGACTTCCTTACCTTTACTTACATAAAGAGTGATTTTTGTTCCGGGAGCAACCATAGTATCGGGAGCGGGAGACTGATTGAAAATGTAGCCGCTTTCAATATCGCTGCGGTATTCGTATATGGGTTCGAAATCGAAATTTTTATCGAAAACAGGGTTTGACGAGGTGACTATATAGCTTCCGTTGATGAAGTTCGGCACGGGAATGGGAGCTTCGGTTGTCTGTGCAACGGGTGCGGCGGTGGTGGATTCCTCTTTGCCGATTGAAATTCTGTCTTTGAGCAAGGTGAGAGAAAGTGCACCGAATACCACAACACCGATAACAACTATGATTGCCGCAGTTGTAAAAATAACGGAAGCGTTGCTTTTTTTCTTTTTGGGAGGCTTTGCCGGTGTATGAGGAACGGCAGGCTTCTGAGCTTCGGCTTGAACAGGCTCGGAAGCTGCGGCGGGTCGCTGATACTGGCTGCTTGCGGCTGTTGCTGCAGGGGATGCCGAAAGCTCTGCACGAAGCTGCTCAACGGTTCTTGTTCTGTCTTCAGGAAGAATCTGGAGAGCGTTTATGAGACCGTTTATAACATAAGCGGGAAGCTGCTCGGCAAATTTGCCGGGAACCATAAGTCTGTCGTTGGTAATTCTTTCTTTTGCAGAGATGGGGTCACTGCCGATAAGCGTTCTGTAAAGCACCGCACCGAAGGAGTAGATATCGGTCCATGTGCCCTGACTGCCGTCAAATCCGTATTGCTCGATGGCTGCGTATCCGTCAAAAAGCTGGCTGTTGAGGTCGCTTCTTGCACTTCTTGCCGAGCCGATGCAGAATCCGGTGATTTTTATTTTGCCATCTCTGCTGATAATGAGCGTTGAAGGTGAAATTCCTCTGTGGATGATGCCTGAGGAATGGAGTGTGCCGAGAGTTGAAAGAATGGGCATAAGAAGCTGTCTTGCTTTTTCCCATGAAATATAGCCCGTCTTGCTGCGGAGAAGGAAATCACGCAGTGAAATGCCCTCAAAATGCTCGTAGATTGCATATGATGTGCCGTAATCCTCAACAACATCGGTAACGCTGATGAGAGCCGAAAGACCTTTGAGTCTTGCAAGCTTTGTCCAGAGCTCTTCAAAGCTCTGACGGAGCTCTGCGTAAACGCCTTCACTGCCGAGCATGACCTGAAGATTAAGATTTGATGAGGTTCTTGTTGTGAATGAATCGGGAATGAATTCCCTGATTTTAACGGCTTTTTTTTCTGAAAGATCCCAGCCGATATAGGTTGCGCCCTCGCCGTTATATTCGAGCATTTTACCCACAAGATAGCGGTTTGCGATAACCGTTCTTACGGGCAGATAGGGCGGAATCTGAACTGAGTCAGCATGGTAGCCGCAGTGGGGACACTGTTTTTCTTCACCGATTTCCCTCATGCAGCTCATACATAAATTGTCGGAACTTATCATCTGTTGATACTCCTTGAATTACAATAATAAACCATGATAATAATAGCAAATTATGGCTGATTTGTCAATGAAGGTGACATAATTGTAACCTCTTTTCGTCATTTTGTAAAATATTTGTAATAATAATTCGGCATATATACTCTTGAAAATGCAGGGCACACTTGTTATAATGAAATTAATTAAAAATATGGAGGGGGTTTCATATGCATAAAGAAGATACAAAAGTGCCTCTTTACCTGTTCCATCAGGGAACAAACGCAAAGGCATATGAATTTCTTGGCGCACACAAATCCGCAAACGGCGTCTGCTTCAGGGTTTGGGCACCCAATGCCCGGTGGGTCGGCGTTGCCGGCGATTTCAACGGTTGGCAGGCAGAGTGTGCTCCCATGGAAAAAATAAGCGACGGAGTCTGGGAATGCACGGTTGGAAATGTCAATAAATTTGATGCGTATAAATTCGTTATCGTAACCCCCGACGGACGCAGAATTTATAAGAGCGACCCCTATGCTTTCCATACTCAGACAAGACCCGAAACCGCTTCAAAATATTACGGTGAGCTTGATTTTGAGTGGACCGACAAGGCATGGCTCAGAAAGAGAAAGAAGACAGATATTTACGCTTCTCCCGTTAATATATATGAAGTTCATGCAGGCTCATGGCAGACCTACGATGACGGGAATCCGCTTCCTTACAGAGAGCTTGCGGACAGACTCATTCCCTATGTCAAAGAAATGGGTTACACCCACATTGAGTTGCTTCCCGTAACGGAGCATCCGTTTGACGGTTCATGGGGATATCAGGTAACGGGATATTTTGCTCCCACATCACGCTTCGGCACTCCCGATGATTTTGCTTATTTTGTTGATAAAGCACACAGCGAAGGAATCGGAATTATTCTTGACTGGGTACCTGCTCATTTTCCGAAGGATGCTTTCGGACTTTATGAGTTTGACGGCACACCCTGCTACGAATATGCAGACCCCCGCAAGGGTGAGCATTACGAATGGGGAACAAGAGTTTTTGATTACGGCAGAACCGAGGTTCAGAGCTTTCTTGTTTCAAGTGCCATGTTCTGGCTCGATAAATACCATATCGACGGTCTGAGGGTTGATGCCGTTGCATCCATGCTTTATCTTGATTATGCAAGAAAAGACGGCGAATGGATGGCTAATGTCAACGGAGGCAGAGAAAACCTTGAAGCCGTTGCATTCCTTCAGAAGCTTAACGAAGCTGTTTTCCGAGAATACGGCGATGTTATGATGATTGCCGAAGAAAGTACCGCATGGCCTATGGTCTCAAAACCCACATTTATGGGCGGACTCGGATTCAACTTCAAGTGGAATATGGGTTGGATGAACGATTGTCTGAGCTATTTTTCGCTTGACGGCATCCACAGAAAATATCACCATGACCGGTTGACATTCTCATTCTTTTATGCGTTTTCCGAGAATTTTGTTCTTCCCATTTCGCATGATGAGGTTGTTCACGGCAAATGCTCGCTGATTAATAAAATGCCCGGCACCTACGAAGAAAAGTTTGCGGGAGTACGATCTTTCCTTGGCTATATGATGTCGCATCCCGGCAAAAAGCTTCTCTTTATGGGCAGCGAATTCGGTCAGTTTATCGAGTGGAATTATAAGCAGTCTCTTGACTGGATGCTTCTTGATTACGACGCACACAGACAGTTTAAGAATTATGTTGCCGATTTGAACAAATTCTATGCAAAGAATGCTCCCTTCTGGGAGATAGATTACAGTTGGGACGGCTTCAACTGGATTGTCAGCGACGATAAGGATAATTCGGTTGTTGCATATATCAGACGCGATAAAGAAGCAAACGAAATAATTTCAATCTGCAACTTTACAACCGTCAGACGCGAAAAATACCGCATCGGTGTTCCCAAGGCGGGCACTTACAGAGTTGTATTCAGCTCATCGCTTCCCGAATACGGCGGAAAGGGAGAGAGCACTGTCGGCTCTGTCAAAGCAAAAAAGAAACCCATGCACGGATACGATTACAGCATTGAGCTCGATATTGAAGGCTTGAGTTGTATGTATATAAAGAACACTTCAAGAAAAAAATCAACTTAAAATAAAGGAGGACCCCTCTATGGCAGTTAAACCCGAATGCATAGCCATGCTTCTTGCAGGCGGTCAGGGAAGCCGTCTCGGCATTCTGACCAAAAACATTGCAAAGCCTGCCGTACCATACGGCGGCAAATACCGCATTATTGATTTCCCTCTTTCAAACTGTGTTAACTCCGGCATATATACCGTAGGTGTGCTTACCCAGTATCAGCCGCTTGAGCTTAACGATTACATCGGCAATGGTCAGCCATGGGATCTTGACCGTGCCAACGGCGGCGTACATATTCTTTCTCCTTATCAGCAGATCAAAGGAACAGAGTGGTACAAGGGTACTGCAAACGCAATTTATCAGAACATCAACTTCATTGAAAGATATGACCCTGAATATGTTCTTATTCTTTCGGGTGACCATATCTATAAGATGGATTATTCAAAGATGCTTGATTTCCACAAGGAAAAGAACGCAGACTGCACAATCGCAATGCTTGAAGTTTCCTGGGAAGAGGCAAGCCGTTTCGGTCTTATGATTGTCAACGATGACGGCTCGATCAGCGAATTTGAGGAAAAACCAAAGAATCCCAGAAGCAACAAGGCTTCAATGGGCGTTTATATCTTCAACTGGAAGAAGCTCAGAAAGTATCTTATCGAAGATGAAGCAAAGGAAGGCTCGGGCAATGACTTCGGTCATGATGTTATTCCCGCAATGCACTCAGCAGGCGAGAGAATGTTTGCTTATCAGTTTGACGGCTACTGGAAGGATGTAGGAACAATCAGCAGCCTCTGGGATGCAAACCTTGACCTTCTCAATCCCAAGGTTGATCTTGACCTCACCGACGACAGCTGGAGAATTTATTCACGCTCACCCGCAGCGCCTCCCCACTATATCGGCGCTCAGGCAAAGGTTGAAAATTCGATGATTACAGAAGGCTGCGAAATCAACGGCGATATTGATTTCTCCGTTCTTTTTGCAAATGTAACCGTTGAAGAGGGCGCAGAAGTCAGATATTCAATCGTTATGCCCGGTACGGTTATTAAGAAGGGTGCGGTTGTTCAGTATTCAATCGTAGCCGAAAATGCGGTTATTGAAGAAAATGCGGTGGTCGGAGAAAAGCCCGAAAACATGGCAGATGTCAAGGAATGGGGCGTATCGGTTATCGGCAACGGCGTGAAAATCGGCAAGGGTGCAAAGGTTGCTCCCAATGTTATGATTGACAGCGATGTAGGAGGTGCGGAATAATGTCAGCCAAAAATGTTCTCGGCATTATCTTTTCTAATGCCTACGATGAAGCTCTTTCGGAGCTTACAGCACTCAGAACGATGGGTTCCGTTCCCTTTGCGGGACGTTACCGTCTTATAGATTTCCCTCTTTCAAAAATGGTTAATGCAGGCATTTCTCAGGTAGGTGTTATAACAAAGAGCAACTACCGTTCGCTTATGGACCATGTGGGAACTGGCAAGCCCTGGGATCTTTCAAGAAAAAGAGAAGGTATGACCATTCTGCCTCCCTTCAATACATCCGAGGCAGGCATTGATACAGGCAAAGCGGATGCTCTTTACGGCAGTATCAGCTATATCAGCAAGTCGGGCAAGGAATATGTTCTTCTTACCGATTGCAATGTTGTTTCCAGCATGGATTATGAAAAATTCATAAAGGCTCATATCGCAAACGATGCTGATATAACAATTGCTTATGCAAACGGAATCCCCTCAAAGATTAAAAACGGTACGGAGCTTATTATGAATGCTGACGGCAAGGTAACATCAACGGGTCTTGTTGATTGCTACAGCAGTGAGATTAATTATTCGCTCAAAACCATGATTATCAGAAGAACACTTCTTGAGCGTCTTCTTCACGAAGCACACAGCGCAAAGATTGATGATTTTGAAACTATGGTTGCCAAAAACATAAATCATCTCCGTGTTTACGGCTATGAGCAGACAGGCTTCGTCAGAGTTCTTGATTCTCTTCAGAGCTATTACGATGTAAGCCTTGAGCTTCTTGAGCTTGAAAACAGAAAGCAGATTTTTAAAGCCGACAGTCCCGTTTACACAAAGGTTCGTGACGAAGTTCCCGCAATCTACGGTATCGGCTCAAATGTTTCAAATTCACTTATTGCAGACGGATGCCGTATTGACGGTGAGGTTGAGAACTCAATTCTCTTCAGAGGCGTAACCGTTGCTAAGGGTGCAAAAATCAAAAATTCAATTGTTATGCAGGGCACATATGTGGGTGAAAACACAGCACTTGACTGCGTCATCATCGACAAGGGCGTTGTTATCAAACCCAATAAGAAGCTCTGCGGAGATTCAAATTACCCTGTTTATATCGGAAAGGGTATTGTTATCTGAGAAAGAGTGAATGCAAATGTCTTCTAAAAATATAATGACGGGAATTGTTGTTGCACTGGCGCTTGTTCTTGTAGTGGTGGTAATTCTTGTTAAAAGCGATGTTTTCGAAAAAAAGGAAACCACAACAACCGAAATCGAAACCGTTATCGAAAGCGAGATTATTGTTGTTAGTGAAACAGATATGTGGGGCGATGTTACTTTTCTTACTATGGTAACGAAGTATGTCCGACCCAAATATTCTTCTCTTCACACTTATCCCAAAACAACCACAACAACCGAAGCCATAACGGAAGAAACATCCGAAGAAACAACAGAAACAACGGAAATTCAGTATGTCGAGGTGTCCTCGGTGGTTCATGCCACCGATGAAAACGGTAACAGACTTTTTGAGGAGGACGGAACTCCCATAACCGAAACCGTTGTTTATACCGTTGATGCAAACAGTCTCACAACAACCGCAACAACGGAGTATATTCCCGAAACCTCGGTGATTGAGGTAACAAACGAGCTCGGCGAGCCAATAAGCGGATTAACCGAGATTGTTACCCTTCCGCCGCCTTCCACAACCGTAACAACCGCAACCACATTACCGTCAAACACCAGATGGGATACAACCACCACAACCAAAAAAGACGGAATAAATGTTGACCTTAAAACTCCCGGCAGAGATGATATTCTTGCCGAAAAAATTGTTGAACAGATAAACGAAGACAGAGCCGAAAAGGGTCTTGAACCTCTTGTTCACGATGAGGATATCAGAGCATCGGCCAGAAAGAAGAGTCTTGCTCTTGCGCTGCCTTCGGTTTATAACCAGGATGATATTGAAGCAGATTATACAGTTACAACAAAATTCGGCGGCGAATCGCTCTATATGAAGGTTGTTGATTCAACAAGAGATAAGGCGCTCAGCGGGGATGTCAGCAAAATCGGTATAGGTATTGTTGTTCACGAAGGAGTATATTACACATCGGTTATCTACGGATAAGAAAGGAAAATGAATATGAAGGTTCTTTATGCTTCAAGTGAGGCTCTTCCCTTTGCCGCAAGCGGCGGTCTTGCCGATGTTGCGGGCTCATTGCCTCAGGCTCTCAGAAACCGCAAGGTTGCCTGCAGAGTTGTTATGCCTCTTTACGGTTCAATCAGCGATGAAATGCGTGCAAGCATGAAATTCATAACCAGTATCATGGTTCCTGTTTCATGGCGACGTCAGTATTGCGGAATTTTTGAAGCCAAAGCAGGCGGAGTTATCTACTATCTTATTGATAATGAATATTATTTTAAGAGAAACGGTTTTTACGGTCACTATGATGACGGTGAAAGATTTGCTTTCTTCTCCAGAGCTGTTCTTGAAATTCTGCCCTATATCGATTTTAAGCCCGATATAATTCACTGCAACGATTGGCAGACAGCTCTTGTTCCCGTTTATTATTCAACTATTTATGCAAACAAAGAAGGATATACGGGAATCAAAACCGTCTTTACCATCCACAATATTCAGTATCAGGGCAAATACGGAAAAGAAATTCTCGGTGATGTTTTCGGACTCGGTGAGGAATGCGCATCGCTTCTTCATTTCGGCGACTGTCTTAATCTCATGAAGGGCGGCATTGAGTGTGCAAACAAGGTAACAACCGTAAGCAATACTTATGCGGGCGAAATTCTTGACCCATGGTTCAGCCACGGTCTTGACCCAATCCTCAAAGAAAGAAGCTATAAATTAAGCGGTATTCTCAACGGTATCGATGTCAAGAATTATGACCCTGAAACCGATAAGGATATTTTCTATAATTACAGTGCAAAGGATTTCTCAGACAAGGCAAAGAACAAGGCTGCTCTTCAGGAACTTTTCGGTCTTCCCGTAAGAGAAGAAGTTCCCGTAATGGGTATCGTTTCCAGACTTGTTGCCCATAAGGGTCTTGACCTCGTCAAGAGAATCATGTGGGAGCTTCTCAATCTCACCGATATGCAGCTTGTCGTACTCGGCTCGGGCGATTGGGAATACGAAGCATTCTTCAAGGAGCTTGCAGCTGCATTCCCCGATAAGGTCGGACTGCGTATAGGCTTTATTCCCGATATGGCAAGAAAAATCTATGCAGGCAGCGATATGTTCCTTATGCCCTCAAAGAGCGAACCCTGCGGACTTTCGCAGATGGTTGCTCTCCGCTACGGCTCAATTCCCATCGTCCGTGAAACAGGCGGACTCAAGGATACAATCACCGACAGCGGCGACGGTAAGGGCAACGGCTTCACCTTCAAGAGCTACGATGCTTACGATATGCTTGATGCAATCGGACGCGCACTTGCCGCATATTGGGATAAGGAAAACTGGCAGAAGCTGGTTGCAAGAGCTCTTAAATGCGATAACAGCTGGGGCAAATCCGCAAAAGAATATATCAGTCTTTACGAATCACTGCTTTAATAAAAAGAAAACCACCCGTGAAAACGGGTGGTTTGCTCAATAGATCATCTTGCAAATTCAAGAGGCATCGGCGGGATATTCTCCGCAAGATGCTTCATGATATAATTTTCTGCAGTTTCTACAAGTATTTTTATTACTTCGGGCACCGGCTCATCAGGGCAGGAATCTTCATTAATAACTGGATGCAGTGTGCTGTAGCATGCCTGGTCTATTCCGGCAAGATATGTTGTGTTGCAGCAGATTTCGCCGTTTACGCAGGCTTTGCCTACCCAGTTTTTCGGGATATTGCCTGCCATGGCGTGTATCAGCAGAATTTTATAAAATTCAATTGCAAGGGTCTTTTCAAGTGTTGAATTTTTCAGACTTTCGGTTTCGCGGAGTCTGTTAACGATTGAAAATGCTCCTTTGAGAATGGTTTTGCTTGAGGGCTTGAAATCACCGTATTCTTCAAAAATATCTGTGTCCCAGAGCTGAACATCGTTTCTGTTTTTGGACCTGCCGAGAAGGTAGTCGGTTGAAACATTATAAAAATCGGCAACTCTCAGCAGAAAGCTCTGACCGCATTCACGGATTCCTTTTTCGTAATGCGAAAGAAGAGCCTGAGAAACTCCGAGCTGTGCGGCGGCATCCTTCTGGCTGAGTCCCTTCTCCTTGCGAAGCTCACATAAAATTATCGGAAAATTGCTGTCCATAACAATTGATACTCCCTTTTGTATATCAAGTGGTACATAATTATACACAAAGTAATATGCTTTGTATATTGACAAAATTAACAAAAATTCAACCTTATTTTTGGAGGAAAAATGAAGTCCTATACCATCCATTTTATAAGAAACGCGCTCACCGATGAAAATCTTGAGGGCAGATATATCGGCCACACAAACGTTGAAATCAGTGACGAAGGAAAAAAGCAAATTGCCGCAATGAAAGAGGAGCTTATATTTCCTCCCGTTGATGCTGTTTTCACAAGTCCGCTGAAAAGATGCACTCAGACAGCGGAAATTCTTTATCCCGACAACAAGGCTATCGTGATAGATGGCTTTATCGAATATAACTTCGGCGAGTTTGAAAACAAAACTGCCGAACAGCTTGAAAAATATGAGGAATTTCCCCGTTGGCTTGCAGGTGAAAAGGGCGTTTGCCCTCCCTACGGCGAAAGCAACGAGGATTTTGCAAAAAGAGTTTGCGATACCTTTGAGAAGGTTGCCGAGGGCCTTATGAAAACAGGCACAACATCTGCGGCAATCGTTACCCACGGCGGCGTTATAATGACCATTCTTGCCGCATTCGGAATCCCCGAATATCCCATGCACGAGTGGCTTACGCCCAATGGCTGCGGATTCACGGTCAAGGTGAATCCTTCGCTGTGGATGCGTGCAAAGAAATTTGAGGTTTTCAGCGAATTCCCCTATGAAAGAGAAGAATTACCCGATTGAGGAGTGATATTATGAGTATATTTACAATTGAAAAGGACGGCTTTAAGCTGGACGGCAATCCCTTCCGAGTGATTGCAGGCGCAATTCATTATTTCAGAGTGCCTGACGAATATTGGTATGACAGGCTTATCAAGCTTAAGGCTTGCGGCTTCAACACGGTTGAAACCTACGTTGCCTGGAATCTCCACGAGCCTTATGAGGGAAAGTTTGATTACAGCGGAATGCTTGATATCGAGCGCTTTCTTGATATTGCGGCAGAGTTGGGACTCTATGCCATTGTCAGACCGGGCCCTTATATC
>JAZSCL010000097.1:0-9568 GCA_045602905.1 Acutalibacteraceae bacterium | reverse complement strand
ATTATCTGTTGTTGTTTGCAACTTTATATATCTATATCCACGGTGTTTTAGATATTGAGCAGCAAATTCTACAGCAAATTTTCCGATGCCTTGACGCTTAAACTTTTCAGGGACAACAAGCATTGAAATCCAAGCAATATCGTTGCTTTTAAGTCCATTCAGTTTTAACCAACCACACGGAATATTTTTGTTATAAACAATAAAGTTTTCTTCATCTTTATCATCTTCAGCTTCTGCAAATGATTTTTGCCATTCATCCAAGGGCATTATATCTGTGTGTAAAGCGGAAATGTTGTTTGGTTCAGACATAAGACTACAAATAAATATGATGTTTTCTTGTTCTAAAGGTTTAATTTTGTACATTAAAAATCCCTTTCTGCAAAATAATAAAGGCACCTCCGAAACGGAGATGCCTGCAATTCACAGAAAGATATAAATTACATCAATCGCAAACGGACAAAACGGCTCTCCGATTCATTGTGTTAATCATCATTGTCATCTTGTCCACCTACCTTTCAGTAATTTTTATTTATTGTAACAACATAAGAATAATTTGTCAACAGTTTTCAGTTGCGGTGCAAAAGTGTGGGTTTTAAATTCAAAAGTGTTTGGCATTTGTCTTAGCGAGCAATGGATTTGAACGTACAAATCCGCAATTACGGGATTTTCACCCTTGATACCCCGAAGAAAAAATAGAAGTACGAAAAAGAAAATCAGGTGCAGTAAGAAATAAATCTCACTACACCTGATTATGTTTTTTAGAAATGATTATGCTGTAAAAATCAGCTCGTGATTAACAATTTCTCTTGCCCTTGCTTCGATATTATTCATACGGGCAACCCATTCCATTTGGTCTTCTGCTTTCAGTTGTTCTGTGATTCCTTCATTGACCTTCATCTGTTCTACCAGCCGAGATAACATATCTGATGTCTGTTCATCAACCTCTGCAAGATGAGTCCACAATGTTCTGTTCATAAGCATAATGTTAAACTGAACTCGTTTATGTTTCATAAGATAATCTTTGCGTTTCAGTCCCCATGCACCGAGTGGCTTGGTTGCTTCAGCAGATAATGTAACGTTCGTGATTCTGTAATCACCAACCGTTCTGTAACTTCCACCATTGAGTTCAAATATTGATTTTTTCACAAAATCAGCCTCCTTGTAATTTGGTAATTTCATTTTACATGAAGGGTTAACTTATGTCGAATGTGTGGATTGTTCATTGATCATAGCGAAAAAGAAGCGTTTTTGTCGAAAAAAGAAGCGTTTTTGTATTTAGCCTTGTTTTTTGAAATATATTTACTAACATAAAAATGTATAAGTGTAATTTACATTTGTTAGTTTGGCTGAAACTATGTTTTGGTCAAAAAACTTTGTTTAAAAACAAAAAGGAGAAATGATTCATAATGATAAGAACAATTATATTTGTTTTCACATTTGTAATATTCGCACTTTTGAGTTGTATAGGTTCGTACACAGAAAAACTTCCATTAGTTTTTATAAGTACAATTGCATCAGGAATACTAGGAACAATTATTTCTATTGGTATTGAAAAAATAGATTTTCAAGGAGAAGGTTTTAAACTTTGGTGGCAACAAATTAAGTATAAAAACGAAGATGTTCGATTGTCTTTCTCGTATTTATATCGCATTCAAGTAAATGGAAAATACTTGTTAATTAAAGGGAATAGACTAAAAAATCAATTTCAACCAGTAGGAGGAGTTTACAAATATTATCAAGAAGCCAAACCTTTTCTGGATGGAATAAACTTTCGACCAGATACAAAGATGAAAAATCACGATGAAACAGATGACCTTAGAATTAATATTAAGGGTAAGCATTTGTTAGCTTTTATAAAATGGTTTCATTTGATGAAAGACAGAGAATATGATCCATATCGTGAATTTCACGAAGAATTAATCGTTACGGGTTTGTTACCTGAAAACGAATTTAAAAATTTAACATATCGTAAAGTTTTTGTACATAATGAAGGTGTTACATTTTCAAAATTCAACAACTGTAATGAATTTATTTATTCGGATATCTTTGATTTAACCTTGACGGAAGAACAAAGAGATGCAATTATAAACGCTGTAAAAGAACATCCGGATTATCTCTGTTTAGCTTCTGCCGAAGAAATAAAATCCGAGTGTTATGCTGGAATTGAAAAAAATATTGGGAATAATGCAAAATGGCTTTTAGGAGAATAAATAATGAAAAATTATATTGAAAATATTTTATTAGGTGTATGCGAAAAACTGCAACTCAGCTCATCGCTGTATGATCAAGCAACAGAGAGATACAATACAATTGCACGGACCATTAAAGAAGATGACGCATTTAAGAATATAACCCTAAATATTTATCCACAAGGTTCGTTTCGCTTAAAGACAACTGTAAAACCGTTGTCTGGTGAAGAATATGATTTGGATTTTGTTGCAGAACTTCCATCAGGTTCGGAGATGACACCAACCGAACTTTATAATAATATAGTAAGAATATTAAAAAATGACGGTGTGCACAACAAAATGGTTGAATTAAAAAGTCGCTGTGTAAGAATCAATTACGCAAACGATTTTCATCTGGATATTATGCCGGGCAAATTGCTTGACAACTCCACACATGAAATAATTGTTCCTGACAAGAAACTTCAGGGTTGGTATCATCATAGCAATCCTATAGGTTTTGCCGATTGGTTTGAAAAACAAGCAAGAACACGTTTGCTTATGGAAATTACTGCTTTTCGGAGGGCACAAGCAAATGTTGAAGATGTTACTGAACAGGAAATCACAAATCATTTAGAGCCACTTAGACGGGCTGTTCAGTTAATAAAAAGATACAGAGATATATATTGCTCAGAAAACAATAAGGAACCAGTTAGAAGCATTGTTATTTGCACTTTGATGGGCCAAATAGGAAGCTTTTATGGCGATTCGCTTTACATTATTCAGTCCTTTTGTGAATATGTAAACAGTTTAATATTACAGAGTGGGGGTGTCCCATTTGTGGTTAAAAATCCAGTTGTAGATGAAGTCCTTACAGAAAAGTGGAGCGAAGGAAATAATTACAAGGACTTTGTTTCTATGATGAATGCTTTAACATCTGATGTAAAAGCATTGCGTGGATTCTCTACCAATACCGACACAAATAAAATTGTTAAAAAAATGTTTGGAGAAACAATAACCAATGCAGTAATTACTGACTATGCTAGAAGAATAAGCGAAGCGAGAGTGAACGGCAACTTAGCAATAAAATCTAATGGTGTCTTAAACACAGATAAAGCTGGCATACCGGTAAAAAAGAACACCTTCTATGGTGATATTTAATAATCATGGCATATGTAAGATTTAACAGAACAAAGCACTATACATTTTCTGAACTGCTAAAGCAAATTCGAGGAGTTGAACGCTTTTTTAAATTGGAAAACAAAAGCATAAAAAGAGGCAAAGTAGAGTTGATTTTAAAAATTAAACCTACAGAGCTATCTATAGAATACACAATAAAAATTGTTGCAAGAACAAATTATAGTAAAGTCGGCATTTTTGTGATTTCGCCCAAAGTTGAAAGATACGAAAAGGGCAAAAAAGTTCCACATCTATATCTTGATGGTTCTCTTTGTCTATACTACCCCGGATATCACGAGTGGAAGTATACAGATTCATGGGCTGAAACACTAATACCTTGGGCTTCGCTTTGGTTGTTTTATTATGAAATTTGGCAAGAAACAGGAGAATGGTTAGGCGGTGGGATACACGGCGACAAAATTATATCTGTTTAGTGGATGTTATTATGTGCCTCAGTTGAGAAAACATAAATATGTATGTTACTGCCGATAAATATTTATTTTATTGAATCCGTTATACACATTCGTACCACAATGGAGAAATCCGAACTTAATGCCAATCGGCAATGGGTTCGGATTTTTTATTTTTATCAGAGATATCAGTTTTTGAAGTTGTAACAAAAAAACAGGCGGGACTTCCGTCTCGCCTGCAACTGTCTTACTCATTCTTCAGCAGTCTGTTCATATTCCCTGAGTTCCTGCTGTCCTTCCTCGCTTTCAAAATATTCCTGCATTATCGGAAGTAAGCACCGTGCAATTCTTTCAATCGCATAGTCGGGAATGTTCATTCCGCTGTTTGATTTTTCTGACATTAAGTGGATTCTGCGCTCCTTTCATATAAAAGGAGATCTTTAAATTATGAAAAATACATTTTTCCTCGCATTTATATTTTAAACTCTTTCCAGGAAATTGTCAAACTTTTTTCACCATTGCAAATCGACTGATTTTTACAACTTGAAATTCAGCTTTTGGAACAATAGAATCGTAAAATCGGGGTTGCAGGTCAAACTATACGCACCCCTCAATTACCGCACTTTCAATCCCTTATATATCAACGATTTCAGACGCTACTTTTCCTACTTTCTAAACAAATAAAAGGAGTTTTTTTACTTATGAATAATGACATTATTTCTTGTGAATTTAATATCGATACCGCCTGCGTTGAAATTAAACTTACCGACGGCTCAATGGTATCAATCGACTGCATCCCCGTTGAAAACGAATATGCAAACAATATGTATGAAACATCAGAACTTGACTATCTCATCTACAACGAACCGATGAGTTATGTCAGATTACTGCTCAGCGGCAAGATGGAAGAATATCTGCGAAACAATACGGATTACACCTCATTATCAGATATGAGATAATAATTCTGTAACGCTTTTTTATCCCTTTTTTGATGTTTTGATGATATATCATTGATAGTACAAAAATTCTATAAAATGCCATTGTATATCAACACTTTTAATATCAAAATAATTACATCATACAGACTATATTAATTGAGAAAATCCATGCAAGTTGACCTTATGTGAAGTCAATTTGTATGGGTTTTTCTTTTTGTATCACATTTGTTGAAACAAAGAATTACTTGTGATAAAATTTACCCATACAATAGTGAGCATAAAAAATCAAGATATCATATAGTCTTTGAGCTATAATGAAATCACACAAAGGGGTGAGCGATTTGGATTGGGTTACCGGTATACAGAATGCAATAAACTATGTTGAAGAACACCTTACCGATGAAATTGATTTTGATCTGATTTCAAAAGAAGCTGCTTGTTCGAGCTTTTATTTTCAAAGGATTTTCAGTATATTATGCGGATTTACTCTCGGTGATTATATCAGAAACAGACGGCTTACACTTGCCGGTAATGAGTTGTGCGCTACTGATACAAAAGTAATTGATATAGCATTGAAATACGGTTATGAAAGTCCCGAAAGTTTTACAAGAGCTTTTACAAAGTTTCATGGTATAACACCATCCGAAGCTAAAAAGGATGGTTCAAAACTTAAATCTTTTTTTCGCCTTTCTGTGAAAATCACATTAAGCGGAGGCAATATAATGGACTACAAGATTATTGAAAAAGAGGCTTTTGACATTATCGAAAAAGTGGATACACATACTGTTGATAATTCAGAAAATGCCAAGAGTATTCCTGATTTTTGGACTCGTTCACACAAAGACGGAACAGTAAAAATGTTGACAGAATTAACAACAGACAGAACGTTTATTTTCGGAGTGTGCTACGGAAATCTTTCTGAAGATGCAAAGACATTCGATTATTCAATTGCAGCGAAATGCGATAATAATACTGCAATTCCTGAGGGTTTCAGAAAAAACACCATTCCCGCAAGAACGTGGGCTGTGTTTGAATGTATTGCAGGGCGAATTGGTGAACATAATGCAACGAAACTGCTGGTAACACCACCGGCACAGATGCAGGAAAATGGTGATATCGGATTTTATTATGTTGCATTTGAAACAGGGGAAAGGTTTATCACAGCGACCGCATTGAAAAAGCCAATACAATCGAAGTTTCGCTTTGGAAACAGCTCACCGAAAACAGGAGTCTTGCTGTTCAGCTTGAGGCTTGCAGTACCGATGAAAGCGTACTTGAAAAGAGTATCCTTCTAACCGGATTGTGCTTTCTTCCTTCTGCTTGCGGTGAAGAGACTGAATCGTGTGAAGGAACGCAGGCTATAACACGAGGAATCGAAGTGGTAAATACAAGCTACGGGTATGCTACAGATATCATCATTTACGGAATGTTACCATCAAACCTGATTGAGGCAAACAACTATTTTAAAAAAATCACACTTGTTGATGTTACATCATTACCTTTTCGCTTTTAAATAATAGCAATAATAGCACAAGCTGAAGTTCAAATAATTCAAAAACATTTATGAAAGCCATCTGCGCATATTCCGCTTTCTGGAGTATGCGCAGATTTTCCTTTTCCACTGCAACAAAAGTGCAACGGCCTTTGTCTCGATTGCTGAGAATCCAGCATACTCCCGTAGAATGTAAAAGAGGTTTGCCCCAAAATGTAGGAAAAACCTCCGGATTTCAAAATAGTCATGGTTACATGTCAATCCTGTAGACTTCTTCTCAACCGGGTCGGCCTTTTTTATTATATATCTTTTAACGATCGGTAGTAAGGGTGCAAATTTTTGCCGTTTTTTTACCTTTCGTTAAATTGTTTGAATTGGAAAAATAAGGCGTTTGATTATTTGTTAATTGGTTTATCAGTAACCATTAATACCATATCCATCCAAAGAGAACAACGTTAATGATCCACTGCCACCATGTGTATTTTACAGTAATCTTGCAGGTATCAGTGACGGTGTTGCCGCTCTGATCGGTGACAGTAACTTTGATTTCAGCCGTGCCCTTCTTTGCGGCATAGACGTTGCCGTTGCTGTCCACCTTTGCAACCTTCGGATTTGAAGATTCATATTGCACGGTATACTCCGCGCCGTCGTCAGCCGTGACTTGAGGTATGAGTGTAGTTGATTTTTTACAATTAAGTGTTACGTCTGCAACACAAACGGATTTGACGGTTTTAGGGCTTTCGGGGTTTTCAGCCGCAGCTTTCAGTTCGTCGTATTTTGCCTGGGCTGCCGCAAGAGTTGCGTGATTGTCGACAAGAGCTTTTTGCTCTGCAGTCAAAGCGTTGTAAGCAACGGCTGCGTCGTTGATCTTCTTTTTGCTTTCGGCAGAATATTCAACCGTTCCGATCGCGCTGATTTTCGCGCTCGCTGAATCTGCGGCGGCTTTGTCCTCCACTGACTTTTTCATTTGGGCATATTTTGTTTCAGCCGCCGTAAGCAGATTAAAGTTAGTTACAAGCGATTTTTGTTTGTAGGAAAGGGCGTTATACGCATTTCTCGCCACGTCGATTTTCGCCTTGCTCGCGTCGGTGTTATCAACCGTACCGATTGCGCCGATCTTGGCGATCACCGCGTCTGCGGCAGCCTGATCAGCGGCGGCAAGATCGGCAGCTGCTTTCAATTTCGCGTATTCCGCTTCGGCGGCAGTCAGCGTTTTGTAATTGGTTATCTGTGCTTTTTGCGCATCGGACAGAGCGTTATAGGCGTTTCTCGCCGCATCGATCTTCGCTTTGCACTCGGTGGTAAAGCCGACCGCGCCGATGGCGTTGATCGCGTCAATCGCTTCGTGTAAAGCTTCCATCTCCGCGTATTTTGCTTCTGCTTCCGTGAGCACGGCGTAATTGGTAACAAGAGCTTTCTGCGTGGCGGTCAGCGCGTTATAGGTATTTCTTGCTTCGTCTATTTTCACTTTGCAATCGCTTGTGTATTCGACCTTGCCGATGGCGTTGATTTTCTGCACCGCGTTCTCTACGGCGGCTTTATCAGCGGCTGTCTGATTGGCAGCAGCCTGCAACTGCGCATATTTTGCCTCGGCTGCTGTGAGTACGGAGTAATTGGTCACAAGTGCTTTTTGCGTATTGGTCAGCACGTTATAGTCATTTCTCGCTCTGCTGATTTTCAGAGCGCTCGAGTCTGAATATATAACCGTACCGATGGCGCTAATTCTGCCGATCACATCGTCCGCGGCGGCTTGATCGTAGGCTTCCTGTTTAAGTTCGTCGTATCTCGCAATAGCCGCTTCAAGCACGTCGTAATTGGTCACAAGCGCTTTTTGGTCGGCAGTCAGAGAAGCGTACATCTTTTTCGCAATCGCTATTTTTTTATTGCTTTCGCTGCTAAAGCTGATCGTGCCAAGGTTATTGATGCCGGCGGTCACGAGATTCGCCTTGCGCTTATCCTCCTGGTTTTTGAGCTGTTTGTATTCTGCCTGAGCCGCTCTGAGCGTATTGAAATTGCCCACAAGAGCTTGCTGTTCGTCGGAAAGTGATTTAAAGGCGGCCGCAGCGGCGTCGATCTTTGCCTTGCTCTCGGGGGTGAGTTCCACCGTGCCGATGGCGTTTATTTTGCCGATTACAGCCGCGGCGTCCACGTCATGCACGTCGCAGTTGCCGCACATATGCGTCGCTTCATTGTAATCAAGGTCGCACATCGAGCAGAAATCGCCGCAGTTTATGCAGATATCCGCGCATGCCGCGCAGTTATAGCAGCCCCCGCATTGATCCTCATTGCCGCAGCTTTCGCAGGTGTCACCGCAGGATGGGCATGCCGAATCGACGTTGCAGTCGCCGCAGGTGTTGCAGTTACCACACCAGCCTTCCGTACAGTCAATACACACGTCGCCGCATCCCGTGCAGACCGTAGTGCAGTCGGCGCAGCGGTAACAGTCTTTGCATTGTTCAATCGTTTCACATTCAAGACAGGTGTTGCCGCAGTCGGGGCAGGCAGTGCCGCCGTTACAGTCTGCGCAGGTGTCGCATCCGGTGCACCAGCCGTCCGTCGCGCAGTCTATGCACACGTCGCCGCACCCCGTGCAGACTGTTGTGCAGTTGGCGCAGAGGTAGCAGTCGGCGCATTGCTCGATCGTTTCACATTCCAGGCAGCTGTTGCCGCAGTCGAGGCATGCAGTGCCGCCGTTGCAGTCCGCGCAGGTGTCGCATCCGGTGCACCAGCCGTCCGCCGCGCATTCCATGCAGACTTCGCCGCATCCGGTGCAAAGCAGCACGCAGTTTTCACATGTGAGGCACTCTTTGCACTGCGGATTGGCTTCGCACAGCGCGCAGGTGTTGTAGCAGGTTTCGCAGACGGTGTCACCGTTACATTCGGAACAGGTATTGCAGTTTCCACAAAAGCTGTCTGCGCAGTCGATGCAGATTTCGCCGCATTCTTCACAAATCGTTGTGCACTGCTCGCAGGTGTAGCAGTCGTAGCATTGACCGTATTTGTTGCATTCCATGCAGGTTTCGCCGCAGTCGGGGCAGGCGGTATGACCGTTGCAGTCGCCGCAAAGTCCGCAGTCTGAGCACCAGTCCTCCGCACAGTCCTCACAAACTTTGTCGCAGCCCAGGCACAAAACGGCGCAATCCTCGCATCGGTAGCACTCGCTGCACTGAGGCACATATTCGCATTCAAAGCATGCCTGTGCGCATTCCGGACAAGTGGTGCCGCCGTTGCAATCCAGGCACAGGTCGCAGTTGTCGCAGAATTCGAATTCATCCGCACAGTGGGTGCACGTGTCTCCGCAGTTTTCACAGATGTAATCCGCGCAATTCTCGCAATAAAGGCAACCATCGCATTCATCATATGTACTGCATTCGCCGCAGGTCT
>JAZSCL010000096.1:0-39000 GCA_045602905.1 Acutalibacteraceae bacterium | reverse complement strand
GAGAAACATTATGAAAATAAACTGGAAAGTAAGACTCAAACAGCCCTCGTTCTGGATTGCGACAATCCCCGTAGTGATAACCTTCGTTTATTCGGTGCTTGCACTTATGGGAATTGCACCGTCAATCACGCAGGACACAGTGCAGAATCTCTTTCTCGCGCTCGTTGCAGTCCTCGCACAGTTTGGCATAGTAGTCGACCCGACAACCAAAGGTGTCTCCGATAGTGACAGAGCTATGAAATATAATAAACCGAATTAAAAAATATCAAACAAAAACACAAAACGCTGAAAAATGATGTATAATGAAGATGCTGATTTTTCAGTCGTGCTTGCTTGGTTGGTTTCCTGCATTCCCTCTCCATGAAAAGAGCCGTCTATCTGTTTCCCACTTACAGATAGGCGGCCTTTTTTTATTTGAAATATTTTGAATTCGTGGCTATCAGTGTGTTAACTCCTACTCTGAGAGCATCGGCAGACTTGATATTGCCGAGTTTACGCTGCACACGCAACCACTCGAAGCCTTTCATATAACGCCAATATAAGGCCGTTTTATAAATGCTTTCGGGAAGGTTTCTGTACCACTCGTCAATCTTCTCTATTCTTTCGGTGTAGGCTTCAAGCGTTCGGGTGTGCTTTCGCTCGATATCGACCAACTTCGCAACGCTTTTACCGAGCTTGTCTTTGTCGGACGATTTGGCACCGGGCATACCCTTCAGCACGTTTGAGGTATACACAATTTTAGAATGAAGCTCCCTGAGCAGATCCTTTTCGGATTCAACCTGGCTTTCAAGTGCAAGATATTCTCTCAGTTCCTTTTTAATATTCATCGCTTACCTCTTATTGAGTCTGTAATCTTTTGTTTCGTCGTGTTCAATGCTGAATTTGTACTTGCCGCACTTCTCGCTTATTCTGCCTGCAATTCCCCTTGTTACACTATAAAGCTCGCTCAATGTCTTCTCACTTGAGATAATCGTACGCAAATCCTTGTTGTACCGATGTTTTAATATTTCCGAGGCAAGTTTTATCTCTGCTTCTTTCGGCTCTTTTTGGCACAAAAAATCGTCGATATAAAGCACTTCCGCCTCTCTGATTGTCCTGAGCATCTTTTCACGCTCGTCCGCAGCAGAGATTGATGTGTGCAGCGATATATCAGTGTACATATCATCCCACACAAAATATCGCACGGTTTTACCTCTTTTGAGTATTTTCATTGCCGCTGCAACGCAGAGATGACTTTTGCCGCATCCGCACTGACCGCCGAAGAAAAGCCAATCTGTTGTATCTGACTGCGCATATTCGTAGGCAATTGACAGCATGTCCTGCTGAAACGTATCGGATACAGTGAATTTTTTGAATTTGTATCGCTGTGCAAGGTGCTCAAGGCCGCTTGTTTTGATTCTGCCGATAAAGTATCGCTGACCCATACACTCACACTCACGGTGAGATATCACATCGCCGTCGACAAAGGCTACCGTACCCTTGTTATTGCACACGGGACAATCGAGCGAATACAACTCCCCTTCTGCTGCGTTTTCCGCATCACACTGAAGCTGAAGTTTTTCGGTTAAGCTCAGCTCAGGCATGTCTGCCGAAAAGGTCGGGATTAAATCTCTGATTGCGTCCGTTGTTTCCACCCCCTATTGTTTCGTTGAGATAGTTTTCAAAATGTGTGGGAGTAAACAGCGTTTCGGGCCTTATGTATATTGCCATATTGGTGCCGAGCCACTGTGCACACTTTGTGTCGATAACCTTTTTGAAATCGTCAACCGTTCTGCCCTCTTTAAGCCTTGCGGCGATATGTTTCTGCGTTGAGGATATCTTCGGGCTGAATTTCTTACCCGATTTTTTGTTGAGGTAATCCACAATCTCGACAATACTATTATCTAATTCATAAATACTTGGTAAATCAGTATTTATTATATTAGTATTTAATTGTCCTTGATTTTCCACCGCTGGATTTTCCACCGCTGGATTTTCCATAGGTGGAAAACTACCCTCTGGTTTTTTTGTGATTTGAGACTTCTCATATACATCATATACGTACTCGAAATGACCGCTTTCAGTTTCGTTGGATTTTTTTCTCGTTATCACCAAATATCCATATTTTTTTAATTCTTTCAGAGCAGATTTGACAGCTCCTTCGTTTTCTTTGCAGATTGCACACAGACCGCTTACAGAATAATCCCAATTATCAGGCAAAGAAAGCATTACTGACAACAGCCCTTTCGCCTTTAGGCTCATTTCCTTTTCACGCAGATGAGAATTACTCATAACCGTATAATCTGATGTTTTATTAACCCGTATTACCGCCACTTTCAATATCCTTTCCTTTAAAACCTTTACAAGTGAATTGATAAACTTTTACATCATCAACCCACATTACTCTTTTTTCTAACAATTTTTGACGAACAAGCGAAGATATACACTTCTTTGCGGCGTTTTTTGAAGAACCTATGCAGTCCGCCAAGAATTGCAAGCTACAATTAAACTCACTTATATTATCGTGCATAAATCCATAGATTGCCGCATATATAATCAATTCATTCCTTTTCAGATTCAAGTCTTTCAGCATCCAATCATAAACATAAATGGATGTTTCATTATTAAATTCAGGTGTTTTTATAGTTACTTGTTCCTTAATTTCACATTTTTCAATTTTTTTCTTTAAATCTTCTATCATAGCATCAACATCCTCATTAT
This sequence comes from Acutalibacteraceae bacterium, assembly GCA_045602905.1. Taxonomy (GTDB): domain Bacteria; phylum Bacillota; class Clostridia; order Oscillospirales; family Acutalibacteraceae; genus CAG-177. Next base: position 36,300 of record JAZSCL010000096.1, on the reverse strand, counting down.
CTCGATAAAGTTCAGGGTGTTTTAACCTACTCTCAAGACACATTTTATGCCATTTAACTTCTGAAACTTGCGGTATGTCTACAAGAGGTATTTCTTGACCATACCAATCGAAATGTGCAGTTACAGGAAAATCATGCCCTGCTATTTCATAAGTTTCGCCTTCTTTTGCCGGAATAAATTGTGTAGGACCAATTTGCAGATTTTTTGTTTTCATATTTACATCTCCTAACGCAGTGAACATTTTGTACACTGTTTTTTTCTTGCATTATAGTGTACAATTTGTTCATTGTCAAGTGTTTTCAGGAGGTTTTTATGAAATTTGGCGAAATATTACACAACGAACGTATAAGACAAAACTTAACTGCCCAACAAATGGCTAACAAAATTGGAATCAGCGTACGAGCTTATCGTTTTTATGAGTCCAACTCCAGAGAGCCCAATTTAGAAACTTTAATACAAATAGCAAATATTCTAAATGTATCTACTGATTATCTTTTGGGTCGAAATTCTGACGGAGAATCCGCTGATGAACACTAAACAAATCCTCTAATCTATCCCACAACTCTATCGAACCCACTCTGTCACCTGATTCAATAAACTTATACATACGTACACTAATATGCAAATGCTCTGCCACAGCCTCTTGAGTTAACTTAGCTGTTCGCCGAGCATTTTTTAAATTTTCACGCATTGTTTTACCTCTCTTTCTATCTGCTCAACACATTCATTTGCAGTACAATAGCTGTATTTCCTTAAAACGGTAAATCGTCGTCATCATCGTCGTCATCGATAGATTCAAACGCCTGGGTGGCCGCTCCGGACATAGGTACGACGGGTGGGTATGTTGTCTGAGGTGCGGTATTCTCATTCTTTGAGCCGCAGAAGCTGACATTATCGGCTACTACCTCAACGGCAGTACGCTTGTTGCCCTGCTTATCCTCATAGCTGCGTGTCTGGATGCTGCCCTGTACGGCGATCATAGAGCCCTTACGGAAGTAACGGCAGACAAACTCGGCAGTCTGTCGCCAGGCAACGATGTCGATAAAATCTGCCTGACGCTCTTCGCCCTGCTTCTGATAGGCACGGTCGACGGCAATACGGAACGATGTAACCGAAACACCGCTTGCGGTAGTCTTTAATTCAGGGTCAGCAACAAGCCGACCCATTAATACTGCACAATTAAGCATTGTTATTTTCCTCACTTTCTATAATTCGATTTGTTTTCATTTCTTCGACAAGGTTATCAATTATTTCTTCGCCAGCTTTACTCCAATAATTCCTGCCTTTAAGCTTTTCTGCATATTCTTTTATTGCGTGATTCTCGATTGCTTCTATGGCATTTGTCATCATTGTTAGTTGAAATTGTTTTTTACGAGAACCTCTTACAGGAATAAATGAACAAGCTATAATTTTTTCTTCTTTCAACCGCTCAATTTCTGCCTGTTGGCTATTGCTGAGCTCTTTTAAATGGTTAATTCTATTCTCTTGTCTATGTAAAACACTTAACGCCGCTGATAACAAACGATGAATACAATCCGTGCTGCGTGGCTTAAAAAGACAATTAGAACAATTACCATTAAGGCAACTTCTCAAAGAATCTTCAGTTGCACCTATGGTTTCATAAATAATCACATATTTCCCACACTTTCTAAATTTATAAAATCGTTAAACTTCTGCAGAGCTTTTTCCTGCAGCTTTGTAGGCGGCTGTTTTTTGGTAGTTACAACAAGGTGCTTTTTGAAAAGGTCTGCAACAAACTCGCGGCTTTTCTTTTTGCCTTGTTCGATACCGTCATAGTAGCCTTTACTCGGTTTGTTGTCTGCAATGCCCTGCTTCCCCTCGCCCTGTGAGCCACTCGTCTTGTTTCTCATTTGGTAGCCTGCGTTAGCGTATTTGAGTATGTATTTTTGCTCCATAGCATCAAGTTGATTTATCGGAAACTCAAGAAAATGCACTCTATATCCGTTCGGATTATCTTCGCTGTAAAACCCGTGCTTTTTGAGTGACAAATCTATGTGCTGATATCCTCGTAGGTGCTGTGCAAGCCTTGTCAACAAGTGCTTTGCTTGTCCAATATAGCCGAATTTGAATCCGCCTTCCTCACGAAGCAGAAAGTATATTCCGCTACGTTCCGGCACATCCGGGCAAACTTTCAAAATACGCTGTTTGTTGGCTTTTTCGATAGCTTTAATTTGTCGCATATCCATAAGCATTAACCCTGCCCTGCGAGCTTCTTCTTTGCCTCTTTATAGCACTTTACGCACATTCCGCCGCAAGCCTCGTATACTTCTTTCGGAGTATTGGTTTTGCCGTTCTTCTGCACGCCTTTAACCTCTGCTCCACATACACGACAATAATATTTTTCTCCCTGCGGTTTTGTTGTTCCAAAGGTGTACACTGCCTTTTCATTCTTGTCGTGAATTACAAGACCGATTATTCTGCGGTTTTCGTCATAACTGATTGAGCCTACAGTAAATTTATCGTTTGTTGTATATTTGCCGTTTTTCTGTGTGATCTTCACATTATCAGCCGACACCCATATAAAAGGTGCTGTATAAAGCTCTCTGCCTATACCCCAGTTGACACCTGCTCTCTTAAAGCTATCAGAAGCAAGACCCTTTTCCTTTTCGGTGAAGCTTTCTGTTCCAGTATCTTCCTTGTGAATCCACTGAGATTTGCTTTCGTCCCATATAGAAATCACACAGTTAGCGTTATCTCGTGTATGGCTTCGTGTCCAGTTCATAGGACCAACAGTCTCGTCGAGAATGTTCATATCGCATCGAGCATCCTTGTAAAGCAAAAGGCTACATCCCTTTTCACTTACGGTGTTTACTCTTACCTCAATTTCATCTGCTTTTAACAATCTAAACATCAAAACTTTTCTCCTTTGTCGATTATTCTTTCAAGCGGGCACATATCACCAACATAAGTTTTCGGGTATGCTACAGGCTCTTTGTTAAGCTGACACATTCTCTCATTGCTTGAGAGATAAGGACAACGCAAGCAACATATATCTGCTCTGCCCTTTGAATCTACGGGAAAGTTTACCGTTACTGTCGCTGTTGTGCGGACATATCCATTGACTCCGCTTTCGAAATTTGGCATTTTATGCTCCTTTCTCCGCAAGAAACTGTGCCCAGTCGTCCTGCAGATATGTATTTATTGAATCTTCAAGTCTTGAAGGCATCATACGCTTTGTATGCAGCACTTCTTTAAGCTCTCGCATAAGTATTTCGTTTACCTCTTCTGAAGAGAAAACGTGCTCGAGTGCAGCGTTGATTTCAAAAGTACATTTTTCGATTTCGAAGGTACCGACGAAGCTCTCGACGTTCTCGGCTGTCAGCTCGTGGTGCAGACAATATCGGCATACACCTTCGGTCAGACTGTCGGGAGCGTACCAGTCGTCACAGACAGCACACTTTACAGCTTCCTCTATATTGCCGCCGCAGAAGCAGGTATCGGGTAAAGTTTCGCACCAGTTACCGTCAAGCTCACCGTGACGCTCTGTAACAACAGGCTGTTCCTCGTACAGTCTGCCGCAATCTTCACACGCAAACATTACCGTTACCTCCCGATTTTAATTTCAAGGCCGTATTCATCCTTGAGCAATTTCAGTAAATCATCGAATGTTATATAATCCTGATTGACACTGTCGCAGGTGTTTTCAACATCACGGAGTACGATTTCGACCTGCTCAAGAGTGCTGCCGAGTTTGTCAAGCATAGCTTTTGCAATACAGGCATAATACAGTTTTGTGCATAAACGGAGCTTTGCATCGACTTCACGCTTTATGTATTCTGAAGCTCTTGCATCGTTGGCAAGACATCTCATTGCTTTACCCTCTTTCTTTTAAGTACACCGTGCGACATTAACACCGCTTCTATGGTAGCTACGGTCACATCGTTAAGCTGAGCGAGTATTTTAATCTGCTTGGCAGGATGCAGTGCGTTGTTATAAGACCGTACTATCTCTGCATCTTCCATATACGGTTGATGTGATTTTGCTCTTTCTTCTGCAGGGTCTATAGGTCGCTCTTTCTTCCTTCGTGCTGCGATTATTTCTTCTCGGTTCTGCTGGTAGTATCTGAGTGAGCTGTCGTTATGCCGTTTCTTTTTGTAATCGGCTATAGCTTTCTCAATTTCTGCTGCCGAGCTCATTCGCCTCTCTCCTCTCTAATTTAATCGGGTAATATCCGTGCAAAACAAGTTTTTCAAATCTGTACCGTTGTGCATTTTCAAGCGGACACCAGGGCGGCACCTTGATTTTCTCCTTGAATCGTACGTAGTACGGATGCACTTCAGGATGATTGATATTAATTCTGAAGCCGTACCGCTGTTGTGTCGGATGAATATAGATGCTGTTTTTTGCATAAATGTCGTCTAGCGTAGGCTCATACGGTGTCTGATTCATGATGTTTCCTCAGCTTTTTAATGTTTTGCTCTTCTTTGGAAATTGTTTCGTATGCTTTGTCGATTCTGATTACTGATTTTTCAATCTTTCTGTTGCGATGAGATATGTAAATCTTAGCGGCGACATAGCCTATACGGTCACAGAATCGGTCATAAACCTTCGATTCAAAAGCGATAAGCCGCTCTTCAAACCATATCCCCACCAAAACCAGTGCAAGTAGTAATGATAAAATTGCCGTTTCTAATATCCACATAGTTATTCCCCCTTGAATATTCTGTTAATTCTTTCATCCATTGCCCTACCGAGCCTGTAACAGTTGCCGTGTGAAATATGATTCTTCCACGCTCCGTATGAGCTGTTGAATTTTTCTATCGTCAACCTTCCTGCAACAACAAGCTTTGCCATTCGGATGAATTTCTTTTGTGCATTGCGTTTGTTCTGATTCTTGAGTTTTCGGATAACCTTGCCGTCTGCCGTGATATAAGTATGGAATCCGAGATAGCTTACACCGTTTTTAAACGGAAATATCTGCGTTTTGCCGTTAAGCGTCAGACCAAGCGTTTCAAGATGTTTTGTTATTACCTCAAGACAGTGTTTCAGATAGCTTTTATCGTGATGAATCAAATAGAAATCATCCATATATCTGCCGTAATACTCAATGCCGAGTTCATACTTAACAAGCTTGTCCATTCCGTCAAGATACAGAAGTGCAAAGCCCTGGTTAACCTGATTGCCAAGCGGCAATCCTAAACCGTCCGTGCTGTCGATATACAAATCACACAGCCAACAGAGGTCCTTATCATAGCCGAAATGGTGATGCACTATTTCTTTGAGCTTTTCGTGCGATATGTTATAGAAAAACTTTGTAATATCGCACTTGAGAATATAGCCGTCAAATCCGTGCCGATTGTAAAACTCAAGCATTTGTTCTCTTAATCTGTTCAGACCAAACAGTGTGCCCTTTCCCTTTTGCCCGGCACAATTATCGTAAATAAAAATGTTTTGCAATTTCGGTAGCAGTACGTTATCACACAAGCTATGCTGTACAACCTTATCCTTGAAAGATGTTGTTTTGATAATGCGTTCTTTAGGCTCGTAAACCTTAAACTCCGAATATGGCGAAACAGCATAGGTCTTGTTCTTCAGCTGCTCAATCAGGGTGTTTATTCCGTCAAGAGCCATAAGGTTGAATTTTGCCGAGCTCTTTTTGTAGCCTTTACCGCATTTTGCTTTGCGATAGGCCCTGTACATATTTTCAAAATCAATTACTTTCTCAAAATCAGTCATACAGCATAGCCCCCTTTTGTTTATCCTTGCGGAAAGGTTGTGCGTTCTTTTGATGTGGTGCATTGATTTCGGCTTATGCCTACTCTGTCGAGCTTTCCACCAGTACGGACGAACACCGTTGTCATTGTTGTTGTAGTTATTGTTGTTGATGTAGCCAGAGGGCGAAACGGAAACGAAAAAAACAACGCACAACCTAATTGTTCAGTTATTCTGCTCCGACTTTCTCCAAGCAAGAGCCATATGCTTTACATCACTAACCATTTTCGACCAATAAGCAGCAGACTTTTCGTTCAGCTCCGTTACGTTCATTGATAGTTCAATAAAAAACAGCAGCTCATCACAGTATGTAATTGCCTTGGTTATGGTTTCACATCGCAGATATTTGTTTGTGCGGTTATCCATTCTGTTCGCTTCAAACAGTGCTTTGTATATATCAAGGCTCTTGTTCTGTATTGCATCACACAGAGAATGCCGGTATTTTTTAGGATATCTGTTAGAGTTTGCAGTCAGCTTAAACGAATGTACTGCAAGCTCTTTTGCTTTTACAATTACTCTTAAATCAGTGTCTGCCACAAAAATCAGTCCTCACAAGATACAAAGATTGAAGATACAAAGCGTAAAAACGGACGAACACCGAAGTCAAAGTCGCCGTAGCGATAGAAGTTGATGTAGCCAGAGGGCGAAACGGAAACGATCCAATTCGGTGAATCGTGCGGCTCTGCACTTTCGGGTGTAGCAAGCCACCACCAACAGCGGAGCTTATACTTATCAAAAATTTCTACATTCTCACGGTAGAAATCAAATGTCGGCAAGGTGACTTTTGACGTAAGTGTGCCGTAAGGCTTCAGACCGTCGAGCGTAGTCAAATCGGTTTCAATATCGCAGATGTTATCTTCACCGACAATTTCTGCAATCTTCGGCAGAAAATCTTTATTGAGCTTGTCAAGAACATCACTTGTACCGAAATTGTTATCGTCACCGAAACGAGACTTGAAAATGCAATCTTTTGCAACCGCTGTTGTCATACCGTCAACGTCAAAAAACTTGATGAATTCGACATCACCGATTTTGAATGTTTTGCCGTTTTCGATTGTTGAAAGCTGTACATTATTATTCATTGTTTTATCTCCTTTATTTAGATACAAAGATATTAGATTTTAAGATACAAAACGGACGAACACCGAAGTCATTGCGGTAGTAGTAATTGTAGCGGAAGTAGCCAGAGGGCGAAACGGCTTTGACCCAGTTAGGTGAATTGTGTGTCGGAGTGCTGAACGCTGTCGCAAGCCACCACCACGCATCAATTTTGTGCTTGTCAATAATTTCAACATATCGGCGGTACTGATTTGCTGTGAGCAAAGACACACGACGTTGAATCTTGCCGAAGTCTTTGAGGCCGTCATCAGATGTCAGGTCAACAGTATGCTCAACGATAGCGTAACTGCCGAATATATCGGCAAGCTTATCTGCAAAATCTTCGCAAATCTTATCAACATTTGAGCCTTTGTAGTTATTGCTGCTTCCAAAAGTAACATCATCACCAAGCAGGTTTTTAAGAATTACTGCAGTTGTTTCTTTTGAGTGCTCAAGCACGATGAATTCATAGCCACCTGCTGTGAATGTGTCGCCGACGGAAATATCCGCAAGCCTGCAGCTCAAGCCGAAGCTCTTCTGAATTTCTTTCACCTGCTCGTCTGTGAGCTCGATTTTCTGATTGTTAAGGCTGATGTAATTTTTCATTTTGTTTTTCCTTTCTATATGTTAAATTGTTTTTTCAGGTGTTCTTTAGCTATTCGCCAATGCCCCATTATTTTTGTTGCCTGAATATCACCGCTTTTAATTTTGCGGAGCACTGTATCATCACTCACACGGAGCACAGCCGCACATTCAGCAACGGTCAATACTACGGGCATTGTCTCCCAATTTCTATAGTTCATGTAGTCCCCCTTATTGCTGTTTCAATGGTGTACATCTCTTTATTTTGTCACTTATCAAGTGACTTTCGGCGCAAAAAAAATGGGAATCGGATTTTCAATTTCCAAAAACTCAATCATACTCTCGATTTCATCACTGTCAAAAACTCCGCGTTTCATCTTAGAATAGAAGGTTTTTTCAGACATACCGATATGTTTTGCTACTTTTCTTTGTGATAAATCGCGGTCAAAAATTATGTTTTTCAACGCTTTTGTATCAACCATTTTTTACACTCCTTTCAAATTTAGTCACTTGTTGCGTGACTTTACTATACACCGCTTTTTGTCCCTTGTCAAGTGATTTTTTTGATAATTTGTAAAAAAAATGTTGCATTTTAGGTAACTTATTGCTATAATGCACTTAAAGAGAGGTGACTATTTATGAGTATTGGAAAGAACATAAAGCATTATAGATTGAAAAAAGGATATACGCTTGAGGAGCTTGCAAAGCTTGTTGGCACAAGTAAACAAACTATACAGCGTTATGAAACAGGCGTTATTTCTAATATACCTTCAGATAAAATTGAAGCTATCGCTGACGCATTAGGCACTTCTCCTGCATTCATTATGGGGTGGGAAGATAAAGAGCTTGATATTTTCTCTATTCCCGGAATAATGCCTATACCCAAAATGAAAAGAGTCCCCCGTCTCGGCGTTATCGCCTGCGGGGAACCTATAATGACAGAAGAAAATTTTGAAGGCTTTGACAGTGCCCCCGATTTTATTGACTGTGATTTTTCGCTTACCTGTAAGGGTGATAGTATGATTAACGCACGAATATACGACGGAGACCTTGTTTTTATCAAGCTTCAACCGCAGGTTGAAAACGGTGAAATCGCCGCTGTTATGATTGATAACGAAATGACACTCAAACGTGTATATCTTGAAAACAATCAACTCATTCTGCAACCCGAAAATTCCACCTACAGACCGCTTGTGTATGTAAACGAACAAATTAACGATGTACGCATCCTCGGCAAAGCCGTTTGGTTTGCGAGTAAGGTTAAATAAGGGGTGACACAGTGAAAAAGCAGCGGCAACACTCTGTCATTTTGTCAACATTGATGTTTTTATTTTTAATGCTCGCCGCAACCGCTTTCGCCCATTCGGGCGGAACTGACGAAAACGGAGGACATTACGACCGGCAGAATGAAGAGTATCACTATCACCACGGATACGATGAACATCAACATCCGAACGGAGTATGTCCATATGAAAACGAAGATAGTTATTATATGCAAGATGATGATTACGCTTCAGATAACAAAAAAGATAAATCATTTTCCGGCTTCTCAAGTATAATATCTGTTTTGTTAGTAATAGTTTTGGGTGCTATAATAGTTTTTGCTCTTTTGATGTCCGGAGGCTTTCTGTTAACTCTTTCTTACAAATCTATAGATTTTATGCGAATAACTTTATCTTTAAAGCATTTGAGGTATATTAAAAAGTTCACTTGTGTGATTTTATGCTTAATCCTCGCTGTTTTTGTGATTTTGCCCGCTTTGATTGCATTACCTATAATATTTCGCGAACAAATAGCAGAAGCATTGACATATGTTTTAGACAAGAGTTATACAGAAGACAAGAGTTATACAGAAACATTAGCTTTAACGATTATTTTATCTTGTTTACCTTTTTTAACCTTTGTTTTGATTTTTCCTTCTTATATATCTCATGTTTTCAAATTAAAAACCGAGCCTATTGATTTGTCTGAAAATGAAATATTAACATTTTTACATTTAATATGGTTTGCAATACACAGCACTGAGATTGATAAAAACAAAGAAAATAATTTCAACAACAAAATAATTATTGAAATCATAGAAAAGTACTTTACTAAATTTAGGTTTTAACATAAAAAACTCCCCAGTGCGCCAACACCGGAGAGCGATATAGAACCAAAACCCCAAGCTACCATACCAAGGGAGTGGTCTGCCTTATTCTACCACTCCCCCAACGAAAATGTCAATATAAATAATTAAGGGAGTGACTTTATGCCAAAGAAAATGAATACCAAACGTGCCGACGGCCTTTATGCTGTTCAAGTATATATCGGGAAAGTTGACGGCAAACGCAAATACAAAACTGCATACGGAAAAACACAAAAAGAAGCTGACAAAAAAGCTGAAGAAATAAAAAGACAGCTCAACGCAGGAATCGACCTTTTAGCAGTGGACACTTTCGGCTTTTGGTGTGATCGTTGGTTGAAATCGAAAGAAATTGAGCTTACCGAAGAGCGTTATAATAATTACCGTGTAAAGCTCGCGTTAATTCGCAGATACTCGCCTGCGTTTGATATGTTTGTGGATAAAGAAACCGACCACACGCTCGGTGCGTACAACATTCAAAAAATACGCTTATTTGAACTTCAAGCTCCGCTTGATAATCTTGCTATAACGAATCCGTCAACGGGCAAGCCAACGGCAAAACAAACGCTTTCAGAATACAAGCGTACCGTACAAGCAGTGTTTAAATACGCTATGCATAACCGCGTTATAGAATTCGACCCTACAGAACAGCTAACCATAAGTAAAACCGCACCAAAGCACGAGCGCAGAGCACTGGACCGGGAAGAACAGCAACGTATTTTGAATTTTGAGCACGAAGCTCAACTCCCTGCTATGTTGATGATGTATGCAGGCTTACGACGTGGTGAGGTTGCCGCCCTGCTGTGGTCTGACATAGATTTTAAAAACAAGACAATAACCGTTAACAAATCTTACAACTTTAAAGCTAATACAATAAAAACGCCCAAAACCGAGGCAGGCATTCGCACAGTCACGATACCTGATGTGTTGTGTGATTTTTTAAAGCGACAGAAGAAAACGGATGCGATTGTTGTTTCTCGTAACGGCCGCCCGCTCAATGAGAACGCCTGGCATAATCTACTTGATAAATATCTCGCTGATATGAATGCAAGCGTTACCGGGTGCAGTAAATTCAGTAAAAATCGAGTATTTGTGATTGAACTATTCACTTGGCACTGTCTGAGACACACTTACGCCTCAATTCTCTACGATGCAGACGTTGACGTTCTTACAGCACAAAAGCTTCTCGGCCACTCTGATATAAAAACAACACTCGGTATATACACACATCTAAGCCGCGAAAAAGAATCACACAATATTGAAAAGCTTAACAGCTTTTTATCAGCAGATAATTGTGTAAAACACTCCAAAGCCGCGTGCAAGTGACATGCAAGTAAAGTACGTAGCAAACGGCTATGTATAGCGGTTTTAAATCACACTCCAAAACCGCGTGCCGAGGGTTCAAGTCCTTCTGCCCCTGCCACAGAAAAAAGTGCTTGTAAACGGCTATGTAGAGCCATTTGTGAGCACTTTTCTTTTTTACTTTTCGATGTTTTATTTTTCTTCTTTGCGGTTAAAATCGGTTGAAATCGGGGTAAATCTGTTCAATATGCAAGTAAAGATGCAAGTAAATTTTATTCAATAAGCTGCCAGCCGTCGATGATTACCTCTTCTTCACTGTCAAGATGTGACACCAGGCGGTAACGGTTGCCGTCGGAGCCGTCTGCGGTGCCGTCCTCATACGCTGTAATGATGACACCGTTATCGAGTTCGGCTGTATACATATAGGGCTTAACCGTGTATGATTTTTCTTTGAGCAACACATTATCACCTACTATTAATATTACATTATATAATATATGATTAATTGATTATATGCAATCGAAATATTAATCTTAGCCGTTAAATATTGCAAGTATACTTTACAAAAAGAAAGCCGAGCGTTATGCCCGGTTTTCTTTTTTATTATTCGTGGTGACAACCTGTAAGTATTTTTACAGGTTCAAATCTGTATCTTTTTTCAGCATAATTCTGAAATAAGTAATAAAATTATGCGTTTCTACACCTGCAGAAAACACATTATTGCCCTGTTCACTCAATATTTTCATAAAATCGCTGTGCTTTTCTACTAAAACTACAGTGTGACTGCCTATGCCTTGACGTTTGATTATTTTTCCTTTCATTTTTCTTGCTTCTCCTCGCTTGAAACTTTGAAATGTTCAACTGCTGATATTATACAGCTTTCAAATATAGCCGTTCTTTCTTTAACATCGGTAATGTCAGATAAATCCATATAACACACCTTGGCATTGGGACAGCCCGAACACTCGATTTTATAATCATGATATTTGGAACAAAAATTTGCCTGCAACCAACTGCAAGCCTTATCATATGCTCTCATTTCCTTAACCTCTTTTCAAAATTGCGGGCGGTATTGCCGCCGCCCTCGGTTCCTGGTGTTAAGCTGCTGCTCTGAGTGTTGCAGGCTTTGTATATATCGAGTAATAGAAGTTTGTATCAAAGTAATCAACCATGCTGTTTGAATCGTCATAATTATAAGACTTTATGATTTGATTGATTAAACAGAGCTTTGCACTGAATGCTTCTGTATATATGCTGTATTTATCGAGATAGTAATGATTAAGAGATGTTTCGTGCTGTGTGTACTTTTCGTATTCACACTTTGCGGCGGCTTCTCTGGTCTGCTGCTGTTCTTCTGCCGTCATTCCGTAAAAGTATTTATCAACGGGTATACAGTCGCCTTTAAGGCTTGTATATATCCAACCGCTTGTTGAGATCTGATAATCTCTTACGAAATCAGACTCACTAACGAAGTCTTCTGCGCTTGTTTTAACGGTGACTGTCAAACTTTGTCCGCCTGTGTAGGTTTTGCAGGAAACCGAAACGCCTTTAATGCCTGCTGTCTTGAATGCTTCACGGATAGCCTTTGAAAGCTCGGCACCGTGCAGATATCTTCCGCTGTGGTTGCCTTCCCAACCAGGAGCACCGAGGTAACCGGGTGTAACAGTTCCGCCGAAGTCGTCTGCTGATGAATTGCCGGTGATAGCTTTGAGAATATCACGCTCGGATGCGTAACCGTACCAACAACGCTTGTATCCGTTCCAACGCATTTTCAGTTCCTTAAGAGCGTTGCGGACTTCCTCTGAAGGCTTACCGCTGAAATATACTTCTCTGCTGTTAAACTCGTTGTTTTCCTTGATTTCGTAATATGTGTTATTCATTTTTATTTCTCCTTATTATCTTGATTTTTTTGTGTTGATTTGATAATATAGAGAAGCTCCCGTTTGTTCGGGGCTTCTTTGTGTGTGGTCCGTGTCGCTTTGGTCGGTTGAGACGGTCCACACCTTTTTATTTTTTGCTGTTGTAAAGATTTCGTACAATTTCAGTTACGCTTATGCCGTTTTGCTTTTGCTCTTCTATATAAGCAATCAGTTCGGCGTCATCGTCTTTTCTCAAGCTGATTTGAAAGCGTGTATACGTTTTGTCGTTATATCGCTTCTTAACTTCTGAGCTTGTATGCGTTTTTCGTTTGGTAGCTATTGACTTCACCTTCTTTCTGTGATATTATTTTGTTGCGAGATGCAGTTGAGAGACTGCACACCACAAGGTACGCCTTTAACCGATTGCAGCGGTTAGAGGCATTTTTTATGTTGCTCTAATCGCCGTTAGGAATGCGAGGACAATGACAAACAATGCAACAAATGCTATCTTAATGAATCTGTGCATTAGCCTCACCCCCTTTTATGTGTATTTCGCCTTGGGGTCGGTTTTGGGGTTGTGGCTGCGTGTCTCTCAACTACGGCTTCAGTGTAACACATACATCAGCGTATGTCAACATCGAAATTCAACTTCGTGAAAACTGCACAAATCCGACAGGTCCCGTTCCGTCATCGCCTATTTTTGCTTTTTTCTTTGAGAATTCTCTTAATACCTTCGTTTTTTTCGTTTTATATGTGATATTATATAAGCTGTAAAGAATTGTAACTGACTCACTTTTTGTGGGTCTTTTTTTATTTCTGAGAGGTGAATTTTGAATTATGGCACGAACAGGAAGACCGCCCATTTTTAAAACTGTTGACGACTTTGAAGCACGCAATCCTGACGGTTTCTTTAAATGGTGCGAGGAAAACGCACATAAGCCACTCTGGGAATGGTTCGGCGTTTACCTCGGCTGTCCCCGTGATACTTTGCTCGACTATGCAAAAAAAGACGGTATGCAGTCTGACGGCTCTTATGACAATAAACAAGACTTTGCCCTTGCGATAAAAAGGATTGGCGACCAGATAAACGCATACATAATCGACAACGGACTTGAAGGTAAATACCGTGACGCATTGACGATTTTTTATCTGAAAAACTACGGATACACCGACAAACAGGAAGTAAAAGCAGATATGAGTGTTACTGTAAATATAGGCAGTGACGACCTTTTCGACTGAATAAAACGCACGATTTTATACAGCTTTTTGTATATTATACTGTGCGTTTATATTTTTGTGCTTTTGTCGCCTTTTCGATGTGCAAAAGACCTTTGACTTGTACACATAAGAGCTATTTTGTGCAACTCGGATAACGCTCTGTATAATACGCACATTTTGGGGCTGATTTTTATATGTAGGGTGTTATTTATTTATATTTTGTGTAATGTACCGTATTTTTGTTTTTTATTACGCATCACAAAGTACCAAAATAAATAATCAGTCAGCAACCTCACTCCCCTTACACCCCCCGGGGGGATATAGATATAGACCCGACCGTCCGAAAAATTTTATAAAAAGGGGCGTGTTGGTGCGGAATTAAAGAGAGTTTTGGGTGTGTGTTTTGGCTGAATAGAAGAAAGAAGAGACAGAAAGCGAAAAAAACAGCCTTCAGCCTTAGAGGGTCAAGGGCTGCAGCGATTTTATGCAACCGCCACCGGTGGCGGAAATTCGGCAAATATCCGCCAAATATGGCGGAAACTTCAACGGTTAAGGGTGGAAACAATGGAAAACAGAATACCGAGAGGCTATGTTGTTGACCCCGACAGCGGAGAAGTCAGCGACGCAATATTCGTCGGAGACCGTATTGTAAGACAACGCTCAACGGCATACCTCGACGAAACGATAGAATTCAACCGGGACGAAGCTTTCGGAAAGATATACACAGATGTCTTGCCCGAAGTAATTGAGGTGCTCACGCCGCAGGAATGCAAACTGCTGCTTGTGCTGATTCAGTATTTACGCAAAGACAGCGGTGTTCTCAAATACAAGAACGGAAAGCCTGTTACAGTAGACAACATAGTAAACAAAAGTAAAACCGCCAAACGCACGGTAGAAAGAGCGTTGGCAGGCTTGCGTGAAAAAGATATATTGCAAAGTATTAAGCGGCCGCAGGGTCGCTTTTTGCTTTTGAATCCCTATGTTGTGATGAATGGCCGAAGGATAGACCGCACTTGTTACGACATATTCTATCGGTCACGGTGGGCGGCAAGGAGTAAAAATGGCAACAATACGACTTGAACAACCTCAACCCAGACAGCTTGAATTCATGCGGTGCAAAGCAAGGTTTGTCGGATATGGCGGCGCCCGTGGCGGCGGTAAGAGCTGGGCCCTGCGTGCAAAGCTTATCGGTATGTGTTGCAAGCATAGCGGTTTAAAATGTCTTATCATCCGTCAGACATACAGCGATTTGCTTTCAAACCACATAGAGCAGATGAAAGAAATACTTGCTGAGTGTATTGCTGAAAAGAAGGTCAGATATGACAGCGAACAGCACTGCTTTGAATTCTGGAACGGCTCAACAATTAAATGCAGTTATTGTGCTTGCAAAGCTGATACGAAGCACTTCCAGGGCATTGACTACGACATAATCGCACTTGACGAGGCTACACAGCACGAAGAATACGTTTTCGACGAGCTGTGTGCTTGTTTGAGAGGCCGTACTCACCTTCCGAAGCGTATTTATATGACCTGCAACCCCGGTGGCATCGGTCACGAGTGGGTTAAACGGTTATTTATCACAAAAGAATACAAGCCCGATGAAGATCCGAATGATTTTGCGTTTATAAAGTCGCTTGCAACCGATAACGACTTCAACGGCAAGGAATATATGAAAATGCTTAACAGATTGCCTGAGCCTCTGCGTTCTGCGTGGCGTGACGGCAACTGGGATACATTCGTCGGTCAGTACTTCCCCGAGTGGGATTTGCCGAGCCTTGAAACAGATATAACAGAAATACCCGAGCACTGGAATATTTCAATGTCAATTGACTACGGTCTTGACTGCTTTGCCCCTATCTGGTACGCGACAGACGAGAACGGTATTGATTACATTATTAAAGAATACTCGGCAAAGGATATCATCATACCCGAAGCGGCAAGGATAATCAACGAAATAGAAAGCTCGCTGAATATCGAAAACCGCAGAATAAGACGGTTTGCACCGCCCGACTTGTGGAACAGAAAATCCAATACAGGCTTGAGCACAATAGATATGTTCAGACAATGCGGAATCAACTTTATCAAAGCAGACAACAACAGAGAGGCAGGTTGGCTTGCTATTAAGACAAGGCTTTCTAATGGAAAGCTAAAAATCTTTAAAGGTAGAGCAAATCAGCTTAGTCACTGTATGAGGTTGCTTCAGCACGACGAAATAAGAGTAAATGACGTAGCGAAGAATCCTCACGATATCACTCACCTGCCCGACAGCTTAAGATATTACATAATAATGCGTACATCAAAGGTAAAAGTGCCTGAGAAGAGGGTATCGGCAAATTTAATCGACCAAAGAGGTAACGAAAAGGTAAGAAGAAACGGTTTCCGAATCAATGTATCGGGATTTAAGGGGGGATATTAGTGGATTTTGCAATTCTTATACTGTGTGCCTGCAATATTTTTGCAAATATGCTTGTTTTTACAGCGATAATTGCGGCAACTTGGCTTGTGTTGCATAAAAAAGGCAATAAAAATGAGCCAGAAGCGCCCGACACACCTAAAAAGCAGATAAACGAATCCGAAAGACAGCGTATATTGCAAGGACAGCAGAGAAGAGCCGAGGAATGGAACAACTTTTTCAGCTATGCAGGCGATGTACAGACCAAAAAAGGCGGTGATTGATAAATGAATGAAGAAGAAAAGAAGGAATTAAAGACTCCCGAAGCTTCACAAGTGTTTCAGGAGTATAAAGATGCGAGAAGTTACAAAAACGGCATAGGCACCAACGGTCTTTATGAGCAAGCAAAGAAAAACGAGCGTTTTATGCTTGGCGACCAGTGGAATGGTGCCGATATTGGCGACATACCGAAGGTTGTTATGAACGTTATTAAACAAATCGGTGACTTTAAGGTTTCAAATATTATTTCAAACCCTATAACGGCGATTTATGAGTTTGACGGCGTGCCGACACACCTTGAAGCACAGCGTACACCTGATATTGCACAACTTACACAGACAATGCAGGGTGTTATGAAGCCTGCCGAAGAGGAAATACCTTTTGAAGCAGAAATTAATGCGGTTTCCACAGCGTTGACATCTCATTTCCGTTCCATATGGGAACGTTGCAAAATGGATAAGCTCAATCAGACGGGTGTAAGAAAAGCTTATGTACACTGTGCGTATGTGCTTTACAGCTATTTTAATCCGCACCTTAAAACAGGTCTTTATGCTGATGAGAATCGCGAGACGGCTGTTAAGGGTGATATTGAGGTTGAAATACTCAATATTGCTAATGTGTATTTTGGTGAGCCGAGCGAATGCGATGTTCAAAAACAGCCTTGGATAATAATTTCACAAAGAAAGGCTCTCAAAGACATTAAGAGAGAAATGGGTAACAATAATCGTCCGAAGGCTGATATAGAAAGCGTCAAGGCAGACAAAGAAAACAACGATGTCGGCAACTATAATCACGAATCGGATTCAAAGAAAGAATACTGTACTTTGCTTACACGCTTTTGGCGTGAGGGCGAAACGGTAATGGCAATGCAGAGTGTTGAAAACGTTATTGTAAAAGAAGCGTGGGACACAGGCATTTCACAATATCCGTTTGCTCTGTTCGTATGGGATGAAACAGACAACTGCATTTACGGACACTCTGAAATTACCGAGCTTATTCCAAATCAGGTAGCTATAAATCGAATGCTTTCGCTTGAGATACTTTCGGAAATGATGATGGGTATGCCTAAAATCATTTATGATGCAACGGCGATATCACAGGAGATAACCAACGACCCGGGACAGATTATTGCAGTTGAAAACAGCGGTGACGTGCGTAATGCGTTTTATTACGTTAATCCTGCACAAATTTCACCTAACTGGAACAGAGTACAGCAAGCTCTTATTGATAACACAAAGTCAATAAGTGGTGCGACAGCGGTTGCTCTTGGTGACGTGCGACCCGAAAACACTTCGGCTATTGTTGCGCTGCGCGAAGCGGCAAATCAGCCCTTACAACCTATTCTCAATCGTTATTATTACTTCGCTGAAGATAATGCAAGAATATGGGGCGAAATGATACTCAAAAAGTACGGAAAACGTACGCTCAGAGTAACATCGGGCGGCAGAGTAAGCTACATACCGTTTGACGCAGACAAATACAAGGATATGATGCTGACCGCACATATTGAGGTTGGTCCTTCTACCCTTTGGGCTACGAGTACGGTTATTTCAACGCTTGATAATCTGCTTCAGCTGCAGGCTATTGATATTGTTCAATTCCTTGAGCGTGTACCCGAAGGTATTATCCCGAAGAAGCAAGAGCTTATCAATGAAATACGCTCAGCCCGTAAGCAACAGATGCAGATTCAGCAGCAACAGGCTATGGCACAAGCACAGCAGCCTGCTTCCCCTGACCCTGCTGCTATGCTCGACCAGCTCACACCCGAACAGCTTGCAGTAGTTCAGCAGCATCCCGAAATGCTTGAAAATGCAATGGCAAGCGTACAACAGTAAGATTCCGCCTCACCAGGGCGGTTTTTTTATATCCAAATTCAGGCGGACACCATACCGCAGAAGGAGAAACAACAAATGTTTGATGTAAACGAATTTGTCGACTCTGTATTTGAGGAAACACCCGAAACAGAAGTGACAGAAACACCCGTAGTTGAAGAGGCAACCGAAGAGAACACCACATCTGCCGAGGAAGCCACACAGCAGGAAACGCCTGCAGAGGAAACTCAGCAGACAGAAGAAACAGAAGCTCAGCCTACCACAGCAGAGCAGAAGCTGACACTGCGATTCAACCACGAAACAAAAGAGGTCTCTGTTGAAGAGGCAATCGCACTCGCACAGAAAGGCATGCTCTACGACTCGGTGTCGGACAATCTCGACTGGCTCAAAAAGCTTGCAAAAGCAAACGGCTACGAGAATATCGGCGATTACAGAAAAGCCGTAGACGACGCAATGACCTCTACCAAAGCAAAGGAAGTAGCAAGTGAACGCAACATTCCCGAGGATGTCGCCCGTGAGCTCGTTGAGAGTAAGGCAGCAGTAGAGCGTTTTGAAGCAGAAAAAACTGACCGTGACAATCAGACTGAAACAAATCGCCGACTTGTTGCAGAAATCGAAGACTTCAGGAAGGTATACCCGGATGTTGATGTCGGAAGGCTGCCCAAAGAGGTGCTCAACCTCAAAGCTGACAATCCCGATGTTCCGTTGCGTTTCCTTTATTCAACATATCGTGAGTCTCAGCTTGCAACAGAAAATGCTGTTCTTGCAAAGCAGAGACAAAACGAAAACACAGCTACACCGCCGCTTGCGAGCACACCCGACACAAGCTCGTTTGCAGACGATGTCATCAATTCAGTTTTCAAATAACAAGGAGTGAAAATTTTTATGTCCAATATTCAGACTTTTACAGAGAAACTCTCTGCAAAGCTTGACGAAACACACGTACAGGAAATGGTAACAGGCTTCCTCACTGACGGCAGCCTTGAAGCAGAATTCGCATCTGCTGATACCGTGCTTATCCCCGAGTACGATATGAGCGGTCTCGGTGACTACTCAAGAACATCCGGTTACCCCATGGGCGGTATCGGTATGAGAAAGCGTCCCTACACACTTCAGCAGGAAAGAGGCCGTATGTTTGATATCGACAAGAGAGACCTGAAGACAAACGATATCAAGAACGCATGCACAACTCTCGCTACTGCTATGAAGCTGTTCCAGAAGACCAAGGTTGACCCCGAGGTTGACGCTTTCAACCTTTCCACAATCGCAAGCAGAGCAAACCTTGCAAACGTTACAAAGGAAACATTCACAGCCGATTCAACCGAGCTTCTCAAGCGTCTTATCTACGATGTAGACAAGGCTTCCGAATTTGCAAACGGTGAAGAGCTGTTCGTCTTCTTCAACTGGGCTATCCACGGTATTCTCTCTGCAAATTCCGAGTTTAACAAGCTTATTGATGTTGCCGACTTCTCAAAGGGCAAGGTTAACACACAGCTCAAGACTCTCAACGATGCAGGTATCGTCAAGACACCCCGTTCAAGAATGTACACACAATACGATTTCTTCAACGGTGTTGATACAGAGCAGAAGCCCGGCGGCTTTGCACCCACTAAGGACGCCAAGCCGATTAACTGGATTATTCTTCCTCGCAGTGCTGCAGCTTGTATCACTGTTATGGAAAGCTCTCAGTTCCGTGACCCGTCCAACAACCCCAAGGGCGATTTCTATTCACAGGGTTATCGCAGACTTTACGGTGCATTCGTAAAGGAAGGCAATACCGAAAGAATCGTCGTATCACACGCTTAATCAGGGAGGTAAAAAACAATGGCATTTGTACTTCACAACGGAGCAAGCCGCAAGACCGTAAACACCGAGTGGCAGCGTGACGAGCTTATTCAGCGTGGCTGGATACTCGAGGCAGGCGGTACTGCAGGCGAAGCAACCGACATTCACAACTACACTAACCCCACACCCAAGGATTTCAAGGGTATCGGTTTCGAGGGTGAGGATCCCAACTCAATCGGCTATGCCGCAAAGGCAGCAACCGAGGGTGCAACGCAGAAGGAGTTCGAGGGCCTCAACGACATTATGCATAAGTACGGTAATCTTATCCCCGACTCTGCTACATACAGCAAGGGCATTGAGACCGTTGCCGCACTTCCTGCAAGCGGAGACGCAGCAACAGTATACCTTCTCACTGTTAAGGACGCAACAACAGGCAATCAGCCCGGTGCATACGTCTTTGCAGATAACAAGTGGACTGAGTACACAGTCTGATTGTTAAAACAGTGCAGGTCAGGCGGAACAATTCCAACTCGCCGTAACTGACAGCAACAAAACGAGCCGCAGTCTGCCGTGTGCTGCGGCTTTATGTAGCGGTTTAGCCCAATGGTAAGGCAACAGATTTTGGCTCTGTTAACGTGAGTTCGATTCTCACAACCGCCGCCACACCGAAAGGAGTTAATTTTATGCTTACAAGATACACCGTGCTTGAATCATTTAACCTTGACGGTGATGTATTCCTCAAGGGTAGTACATTCCTGCACGAAGAAGAAATAGTCGGCGAAATTTTACGCACAGCAGGTTTTCTGTCCGTAAAACCGACAATATTCACAATAAAGGTTGAAACAGACCCTTATCAGCACCGTACATATCTTTCGCAGATGAACAAAACCGAAGCTATGCAGGTTGCTGAAAACGAAGAAATAAAAATAGACCCTTCCTGGAGCAAAGCGAAGATTATCGCAGAAATCAAGAGGGTCAGAATATTAAGAGGTGACAAACGGAAATGACAACAGCAAGAGAAGTATGTGACAGAGCATTTGCTTTGCTCGGCTACACAGACCGCATAGGCAATTATGACAAAGATAAATTTGCCGCACAGTACAAACGCTCGCTTGACCTTTGCCAGACGATACTTGACGAAATAATGCGTATCGAAGGAATTGACCGTACCGACATAATCAGCCTTGACGATACCTTGCCCGTTTCTGACACGTCAATAAATCTCGTAATGCCCTATGGCCTTGCGATGCTTTTTGCACAACAGGATGCAGACGGTACGCAGCAGCAGATTTTTTCACTGCTTTACAATCAAAGGCTCGGTCTTGTACCGAAGGCACAGAAAACGGTAACACTCAATTACAGCCCTATTGAATGAGGTGAGATAATGCACTACCCTTCAATGAATTCAAACCCTTCAACAACGCTTAATATCCCCGCATTTAACGGCGGTATCAATCAATCCGTACCGCCGCACGCAATACAGGATAACCAGGCAACTGAAATACATAATATGTGGCTCAAAGACGGAAGCATACAGACGAGACCTGCACTGAAAAAAGGCAGTGCAAACGCTTATTTTCTTGCTGAAAGCGGTCTTGTTGACCTCGGTGTTGAAGCAAAGCTTGGCTATGAAAGTTATACCGCTGAAAATATTTCTCTCGGAGATAATAAACAAAATACTTTTCGTTTGATGTTTAGTAACGACAAGCGTTTTTTACTCTATGATGTAAATTTAAATGCCTTTTCAACTGTTGAAATGGATTTTAAAAAGGTTTTATACGAAAACTGTTTTAATGAAGGTAAGGTTGAGAGTAAATTTTTTTACACAAATGGTCTGGGAGAAACAAAGCTCTCAAATGAGAATGGATATAAACAAACATTCCATACCGAAGTGTATGGTTTTATGATGTTCAGCGGCTGTAAATCTATCGAGAACAAATCGATAAAGTTAATGTTTTATCTTTCTCCTTATATTTCTGATGATATCGTAAAGTTTAAAATTATGGTTTACAACTCTGTTAAAGACCAGCCCGAAGAGCATACACCTTATTGTCCAACTGTTACGCTCAATTATGGCGAATCGTATGGTGAGACGCTTGACAACTTTAACCTTATGTCTAATTCTTTTATCGCCCAATATGATATAGGTAAGTCTCTTGCGGATATGCAGCCGGAAAGAATAACAACTTTTGTTGACAAAGGATTTGGCTACGGAAATTCTGACGCAATAGATGCAGAGGAAAAATACGGAAATTTTGATGCTTGGGATAAGGTTACTTTTACAGTGCCAACGTTTGATTTTTCTTATATATCAGAAATTGTGCTTCACGGTGTGTTTACCTTTTACACATATAAAGCAAAGCATTATTCAATTATCGACCCGTGGTTGAATGTTTTTTCGGGAACATACGGAGAAATTGACGAAGTAGGAGTAGGTCAAACACAAGAGAGAGCGACGGCAACAAAGTTAACGATAAGTTATGATAGCGATACAAAAAAAGCTATTTGTACTTTTTACGATAAAAACGGAAATATTGTTCATTCAGCAAAAAAATATGATAATAACGGACACAACATAAAACAGTATTGTACAGATAATGCTACGGCTACTTTAACTAAAGATAAACTTGAAATTAATTTTCCTGCAACAGATTGTAAGTTAACGGTGCCTCAAAAGGATTCATCAGATAAATGGCAGGAGGTAGAAGCTAACTTTCATACTGCAGACATAGTTATCAATCAAATGTGGGTATATTGCTATCAACAAGGAAATAAAGGAAACGTTGAGTATTGGAACGATCAAAATCAATCCGAACTTGTCACTCGCAACTCATTGAAGATATGGTATGGCGGTACAAACAGCGGTTATACAGGTGGTACAAGGCTTTTTGTTGCTGGACACCCTGAATTTAAAAATGTTTTAAGGTGGAGCGGTGTTAACGATTCGTCTTATTTCCTTGAAAACAATTTTGCGTATATTGGCAGAGACGACGAACTGATAACCGCACTTAACAAACAAGACGGTTACCTTGTAGTATTCAAGGAGCGTGAGCTTTATGCCCTTGAATACACCTACACAACGGACAGCAAAAACAACGCTCTTGTTTATTTCCCGATTAAGCCTATTTCCCCATATATCGGCTGTGACTGTCCCGGCACAATTCAGCTTATTGCAAACCGCCTTACCTGGCTTACAAGCGAGGGCAAGGTTTATACGCTGTACAGCGAAAGCAATTACAGTGAGCGTAATGTGCGTGAAATTTCAAAGCATATTGAGAATGTGCTCAAGACTCACAGCAAAGAAGAGCTGAAGGCGGCAAAATCGGTTGATTACGATAATAATTACATAGTTTTTGTAGGCAAAACCGCTTACATCTGGAATTACGACACAAATCCGTTTTACAACTACACATCGTCAGAACAGGCACAGAAAAGGCTTGCTTGGTTTAGTTGGGCATTCCCCTACCCTGTTGAAAACGCATACTCGGTAAACGGTGAGCTTGCAGTGATATGCCGTAGTGACCAGGGTGAATATCAAGGCTATGTGCTCGACTATGACGCAACAGCTGACGAAAGTATCGGCAACAGTGAGAAGCTCTTTATAAAATCGCACATAACAAGCAAGCTGTTTGACTTCGGCAGACCGTTTGCGTTCAAGCGTGTAAGCCGTGCATTTCTGGATGTTGAATCACACGGCGGTGGTGATATATTTGTCAATTTCGTTACCGAAAACGGAGCTGACAAAACACTTACCAAGCTATCAACCGCACGCAACAGATACGAGCCGAGGTCTTATGCTTTACGGCCGCATTTGGGCAGAATACAGCGAGTCGGATTTGAAATCAATTCCGAAACACCGATTAAAATAAATACCGCTAATATAACCGCAGAAATCTACGGAGAGGTGAAATAAAATGCTTAATAAAATTACCAGTACTGCTGCAGACATTCTCAAAGGTGTCGCAGGTGCAGTAGCTTCACAAAGCAACACATACAATCCTCAGCAGGAATACCGTAACGCAGAAAAGGTTTCGCAAATGTATTCCGATGCTATCAACACGCAGTATGCCGCAGGTATACAAAATTTAATGGACCAGAAGAAAGCCATACCGCTTCAGTATGACCCTCAGCGTGCATCGGTCAACACCAACTACGAACGCGGCGTTCGTAACAATGCCGAACAAATGGCGAATCTGGGCTTAGAGCGAAGCGGCACAAACCTTACACAGCAAATGGCCCTTGAAACAGAGCGTCAGCGTGGCCTTGCAGAAGTGAATGCAGCACAGGATGAAGCTACACGCAATCTGCGAGCACAGATTAATGAGTATATTGCACAGCGTGACTCTGCTATTGCACAGCAGAGAGCAGGTACATATGAAAACGCATATAACAATATTTCCGCTTATCAGCGTCAGCTCGCACAAATGGAAAAGCAGCACAGATACGATAAGGAAATGGCAGCTATTTCACACGGTTATGATAAAGATTTGGCAGCCGTTACTCACGGTTATGATATAGAAATGGCTGAAATTACAAACAACTACAATCGACAAATGGCAGTGCTTGAGTACGAACATTCGCTTGCACTTGCAAACAACAACCACGAAAAGCAGGCTGCTCTTCAGCGTGAAATGGCAGCTCTTGAACAGCAGTATAAGATGCAGACTCTCAACCGTCAGGCAGAAATTGAACGCAGTGCGGCGGCTGTTGCACAGGCGAATAATCTTGCTCTTCTTGAAAAAGAGTATACTCTAAAAAAAAACAGTAACGTAAGCAGTACTTCCAATGAAAAAGACAATACTTCAACCAACAAAAACAATACCGCAACTTACGTTCCCGCTGAAGGTAATGACAAATCGAATTATAAAACTGAAACCAGGAAAAATACCGGTCCTTATAATGACCCTTATTCTGATGAATATGTACTGTATACATCTATGGCAAATGCTTATTATAACAGTCTAATCAACGGACAATGGACTGCATCAAAGAATGACCCTGCTAAAGTAAATGCAATCATATCTGAGCTTGATAACGCAGTAAATTCAGGTGCTATAACAGAAGAGGATTACATTTATATACTTCGAAAGTTCGGTATGAAAAAGGAGTAAAATATGTCAAGAGCTGATGAATTGTACGCCGAGTATATACGGCGAAAAGAAGAAGACGAAAAAAGCTCGGCCACTCAAGCACTGACGAGCACAACTGAACCAAACTCTACACCCGTAAACTCCCTTGCGTTTACTGCACAACCGAGCATTTCCAAACCTAATGTAACGCCAATGGCAGTGAGAACAGGAAACATAAAACAGGTAGCACAGAATGCTTCTGCAACGCCAGAGCAGAGGTGGCAAGAGATTAAAAAGAATCAGGCGATTTACGCTTCTACCGCTACCACTCCCAATGCGGCGAAAGCCGACCAGGAGAGGTACGAAGCGTACAAACAAAATGTCAACAAAATCCTTTCGGGCAATCAAGATGACACGATTAAAAACAATTATGTTTACGAGGAACAGCTTAAATACGAAACTGAAATCTTAAGCAACAAACTTATGCGGCAATCGGGTGCTTACAAAAGTAACGGATATGACCCGAATACAGGCTCTTTTTCTATATACGGCAGAAACAATCGAAGCCTCTTAAATAAAACCGACGAACAAAGAAAATATGACGAAACCCAAGCCTTACTAAAGGATAAGCAAGATCAACTTAATACAATTAGAGCACAAAACGAAATTAACAGAATTCTTGAAAACGAAACTGTGTCATCACTTGTTGGAGCTTTATATGATGATGAAATCGACAAAGAAAACACTGTACTTAATTCTTTATTTAATCCGTCTTATGCACAAGGTAAATCCTGGAGTAATGCTATAAACGCTTATACAGGGAAAGGAACAACAGCATCAAAGGCTTATGAAGCTCGTCAAGAGCTAATTGAAATGGGCTATGACCCTGACAAGCTGTTGGAACAGTATTCGCGTAATAAAAGCAGAGTGTTAACCGAGGGATTAACTCAAAGTGCTGTTGAATTCGGCAAAGAACATCCTGTTTTAGGTACAGTTTTAAGTTTTCCTGCAATGTTTGCTTCGGGAGTTGGTATGATAGAGCCTGCCAAAGCACTGTTGACAGGGCGAGATGCTGACCCGAACTCTCCGTACTTTGCCGCCCTTAACATTGCACAAGGCTTACGTGGCGGTGCAAGCTCCGATATGAGCGGCACAGGCGAATTTTTTTATTCACTCGGAACAACAATCGGCGATATGGTTACTACCAGGTTAGCTTCTTTTGGAAGCGGTTTTGGTTATGCGGCTATAATGGCATCTCAAGCGGCATCTTCTACTGCTCAGACAGGTGCACAAAAGGGATATTCTGCAGAACATATATTGATTAACTCTCTTACTTCAGCGGCACTTACTACAGTTTGTGAAAAAATAGGATATGATAAGATTTTCTCACTGAAAAAAGTGTCCACATCAAAAGAATTATTTAAAAATGTTCTGAAAGGCTTTTTTTCAGAAGGCTTGGAAGAAGCATCTGAAGAAACCCTTAACGCTTTGACGCAAAATATTACAAGTTTTATTTTCGAGGGTAAAACTGAAATTTCCGCAAGAATAGAAGAGCTTATAGCTCAAGGTATGAGTGTAAATGATGCACAAATACAAGCCGTTGAGGAAATTGCAGAACAGGTCGGTCAAGCTTTTGTATTGGGCGGCTTTTCAGGTGGTATAATAAGCGGCTCAACTTCCTTGCCGAGCTATACCGATTCTGTTGTAAACCGTGTGAACAGCTCACTTTTCCCGAATCAAATTCAAGACGTTACTACTTCTGCTGTAGATGCTGAAAACGCACAAGAAACACCGGCAAATCCAAGCCTTGAGAGCACAGTTGAAACAGTTGATACCCTTGATGAAAACACCGCTACAGAAGAGATTTCAGCCCCTAACAACGAGTTTGACAATCTGTATGACGACGTTGAGCAAGATGTTGAGCAGCCGGGCGACGAGGTCAGCACAACTGTTGACGAAAACGGTGTTGAATGGATTGATTTTGACGACGATACGGATTTTGAAGCGTTGAACGATGAAATCAAAACCGAGTACGACACCGAAGAAAAAGCGGATTTGACGGAGAAAACCGAGCCTTACACAAGCGGCAACGCGGCTGTTGACGCTATGGTAAACCCAAACGGCAGACTTGACAGAAAAGTAACTGTTGACGAGCAGGCAGAAAAAAGGCTTGTTGACACTGCGGCAAAACTGTTTAACCGTAAAGTACGCTTTATCGATACCTACAACGGTGCAGACGGTTACTATGACAAAGAAACAGGTGAAATTGTAATTGCACGTGACTCCGATAAAAAGTACGTTACTGTTTTCGGTCACGAATTTTTGCACTCTCTTGAGGGTACGCACGGTTATGATACACTTACAACGTTCTTGAGGCATAATTCGCCTTATATCAAGAATAAGGTTGAAGAGTTTGGCAGTTGGGAAGCGTTAAAGCAAAATAAAATAACCGAGTACGAAAACGCACTCGGTGTAAAGCTGACTTCTGAGGAAGCGGAGTATGAAATATATGCTGATGCGATTGCAGACGAGTTTTTCTCTGACTATAAGACAATGGAAAGCCTTGCAACGCAGAATCGCTCACTGTTTACAAAGCTCAAGCAGTGGTTTTATACCAACGTTATAAAGATAACAGACCAAACCCGAGTCTATGGCAAAAATGCCGCCGCACGAAAGACCTACGCCCTTATGCTCAGAGCAGAAAAAGCGGCATTGAATGGCGTGCAGAGTGGTGAAATTTTCAATAAAAAATATTCGATAAGAAACATAACATCTGATGACGGAAAAGAATTTGAAAACGCCGTTGTTCTAGATACGGATATTTTTAAAAACACCAAACCTCGTGATTGGGGGAAGGTGTTAACTCGTTATGTATACGATAATCTTGCTGGGCAACAAATTATAGCCTCAGATGAAACTGTTATTGAATTTGCTCGTTCAAACGAGAGAGTTCAAAAAAACGGTGCCAAAAATTCGCATAAAGTTATAGATAAATTGGCAAGAAAAAAAGACCGAAACAGTCAACTTGCAGTTGCTCACTCAAAAGAAATTATCGAGGTTTTATCGCAGGGTGTGACTAACAATGAACATTCACACCAATGGCTTGACGAAAATGGTTGGTCACACTACACTGTTACTTTGATGCAAACTAACGGTGATGTTTATGAAGCAACAATAAATGTTGCAAAATCCAAAGATGGCAGAAACATTCTGTATGACATTAACCAAATTAAAAGAACCGGGCACGGCGCCGTGTCCTCGGAGAGCCAAAGGGCTCAGAGGGACTCGCTCATAAATCCCAGTTCTGCAAATAGTATATCCGATTCTGCTGAAAATGTCAACGGTAATATTTCGTACTCCGCAAAGAAGCCAGAAATAATCGACAAGCTCAAAGCAGACTACGGCTACAGCGAAGCAAGTGCTAACAATATTTACAGAGCGGCAAGAACGCTGAAGCAGAATACGGGAAGCAAGGCAGATATTGAACAGCTCACGTCAGCTATTGTTACCTCACTTGAAAACAGAAGAAACGGCGATATTGACAGCAAAAACATCGAGCGTATTGCTATGATGCTTGCAGAAAATGCACAAGCTGTAAACGAATCTTATGTAAGCGCATACAAGCCTATAATGGATTACCTTAAAGGCACAAAAATAAGCATTTCCGAGGCGGATATATCCGACCTTGGCGATGCTTTTTCTTATGTCAAACAAAGGCTTTTCCCGACGATTACGCTTGCAAAAGAGGGCGGTACACCCGTTGATACTGTTTTTCAGGAGCTTTCAGCAAAGTTTCCGAATACATTTAATGCAGATGAAATAACACATCCTGCCGACCAAGTAAAGGCTATTGCAGGATTTATCGAAGAATACCGAGATAATTACTACTTCAAGCCTTACTTTGAGGGTGACGAAGCGTATACACAATTGAGAGATACAGTTTCCGAGCTTGTTAATGATAATCTTATTGACAGCTCAACATATCTCAAGATGCTTACCGATATGACAAACACATACGGTGAGCTTAAAAACGGCATACCGCAGTCAACCAACGGAGAAACAAGGGTAAGACGAGGTGCGGCAAGCATTTACGGCACTGAAGCTGTGCAGAAAAGTCTCGAGCGTGTTGAGAGGTTTGTACGGGATTTTGTCAACGGCAAACACGATTATAAGGTGTTACGTGTGGGCAAAGAGGCTATGACGTATATCAATAAAATCAAAGCTTCCGACAATGTTGTTGAAACTGTTAAAAATGAGTATTCCGACTTGCGAAGAAAACTGACGGATAAGAATTACAGAATACAGCCTGACGATATCGTAAAAGCGGCGGCACTTAATCCTCTGCTCGGTGATATTCTCAGCGACGATGATTACGTTGAGTATACAATGCTCGTGGCTGATGTCGCTACAACAGCGGGTCAGATTATATCGTCACTGAAACTTATATCGCAGTTTTCAGGCACACAAAAGCTTAAAGCATATCACAAGAAGCTTGACCAAATCAACGCAAAACGAGCCAAAAACTATCAGGGTGAGCCTGATGCGTATGTGGTTGCTGACGAAAACGGTCAGTTTAAAATGCCTGATGATAAAACACCTAAAGGTTTCATTGAGCTTACTGTAGCAAAGAGACAATCCAAATATCCGCCTATTGAAATTCCCACAAGGCTTGAAGCGGAGCTTGCAAAGGCAAAAACGCAAGCGGAAATAGACAAGGCAACGGATGAAATCAACAAATATCTTGCCGAACAGATACATTACAGTTGGTTTGATAAATTCGGTGCTTGGCGATATTTCGCTATGCTTTCAAATCCGAAAACAGCGGTAAGAAATACTGTCGGTAACATTGCCATGGGTGCTACATCACGTATGAAAGACGTTGTAGCCGCCGCAATTTCAGCTTTACCGAGTAAATACAAAGAGGGGTCTGTACAGACAACTGCTGTTAAGACAACAAAAGAAGCACGAAAAGCAGCAACAAGGCTTTTGGTTGAAAGCGATAATGTATTTGACCTTTTCAGCAATCAGGATAAGTATACGGGCCGTGTCAATGAGTTTAAGCAAGGCGAGGCGAAGCTTAACAAAATTGAGCAGAAAATTGCCGAGCGCAATCCTCTGCTTGATACAATTTTTCACAAACGTTCTATTCAGCCTACAGCAATGGCAAGTACGGGCAGAGCTATTATTGACAAGCCTTTAGGCAAGCTTTCCGATATACAGCAGAAAATGCTTGACGATACGCTTTTCAAAACGCTGCGAGCAAAGAGTGTGCTTGCACAGTCAATAACTCAGGCTGTTAAAAAAGGCGATATTGAAAAACTTGACGATTTCCTTGCAGTAGCACTTAACGGTAATACGGATAATATAGACAATGCAACTAAAATTCATTATACGCAGTTGTTCGATACTATCAGTAAACAAGCCGCTAAAGAGGGCGACGAGGCAACGTTTCGTGAGGATAACGAGTTTGCAAATGCACTCAACAAATTCCAAAGCGGAGACTCAAAGTTCAAGCGTGTATTGTCTATTGCTGTAGAGGCAATTATACCTTTCAAAAAGACACCTGCTAACATTCTCAAGCGTGGCTATGAGTATAGCCCCGTATCTTTGGGTATCAACCTTGTAAACGGCAGGGTAAAGCTTGCGAAAGGTGAAATAGACCGCAATACATATGTCAATGAAATTGCAAAAGGCCTTACGGGCACGGGCATATTTCTTCTTGGTGCATTGCTTTCTCGTGTTGGCCTTCTGAATGTAGGAGACGAGGACGAAGAAGACGAAGCGGAACGCAAACTTCTTGGTGGACAAAATTATTCAGTTAACGTCGGCGACGGCACTTATACAATTGATTTCCTTTCACCTGCAGCACTTCCACTGTTTATGGGTGGTAAGGTGTACGAAACAGTCGTAAGTGTATTAGACGGAGACGAAATAAAAGCTACAGAGTTTATGTTTGATATTCTGCAAGGTGTAGCCGAGCCGATGTTTGCACAAACTATGCTTGACGGTATTGACGGTGCTTTTGAAGCTATTTCAATGAATTCTGCTTATGATGATACCGCAGGTGCAAGTTTTATAGCTCTTATGAATTATTGTGCTGAGAGTTGGGTACAGCAATTTGTGCCTGCTTTTTTTGGCGGAATAGCTCGCACGGCTGACGATACAGTGCGTGGATATTACAACGAGCCGGGCAAAGATGAAGGCTTACTCGATACCCTTATGGTCGGCATCAAAAAGAAATTACTGGGTAAGACAGACGAAACACCTGCGAAGCTTGATATGTGGGGTCAGCCGATGTCTTCAGGCACTTTAGCAGAAAGGCTTCTTGAAAACTTCATCAGCCCCGGTTATTACGAAAAGAATACAGAAGACGAAGCAACACTTGCACTTCACGAGTTTGCCGACGATAACGATATTCCGTATACTGAAATTCTTCCGAAAGAAGTACCGAAGTATTATGATTTCCGTGGTAAGAGATATAACCTTACTGCCGAAGAGTATGAGTATTATGCAGGTGTTATCGGCAAAGCTCGTAAGGAAGCGGTTGAAAAAGCTCTTGTTGACGGTGATGATATCGAGGTATCATATCGCTTTTACGATATCAAGCTTGCGAATGACAGCGGCATCACGTTTAAAGATGTTACATTCACGGGCAATCTTGCCGATGCAACAAATACTTATGGTTGGGCACCTTCGGGAGAAAGCGAAGGATATTTCGAGTATGAATATTCCGACGAAGATAACAAGAAGAAGGCTATTAAAAAGACTGCAGCCACGGATGAGGAGTTTCGTCAATTCCTATTTGATGCGTATATGCTTGAGGTTACAGAAAAAGCCGCCTTTGAAGCACATAAAGAAATTACTGAAAACAGAAAAAATAAAAAGGAGTGATAATATGAGAGAATTCACGGTGCAGATTACCGATGTTGTTAAAAACGGAGAGCTCGTGGCATTGGTAACACCCTCATTAATCAAAAGTGCAGGCTTTGCCGGGGAGCATAACGCTTCTCGGCTTATTTTCTGCCTGCCCGAAAGTTGGAGCTCTGATTGGGAATACAGTGTAGTGTGCTCAACTCCCGAAGGCGGATGTGTAACCGACACTCTCACCGTCAACGAAACAGACGGAAAGAAAACTGTTTATGTCGATATCACCGAGGATATGACGGTAGAAGGTACACTCAACCTTTCGCTTCAGGGTGTTGAGCGTGACGGAGAAGAGAAAAAAAGAGTAACACGCAGTGCAACCGTTGATGTGATTATCGATTCTTCCCCCACCGTCAGCAAGCAAATTGCCACAGCTCTGAAAGCTCTCTATGAAAATCTTATTGCAAAATACAACTCCCTGGTCGAGCGTTTTAACCGTGGAGATTTTAACGGAAAAGACGGTAAAGACGGCGAAAAAGGTGAAAAAGGTGACAAAGGTGATAAGGGCGACAAAGGTGAGGACGGAGTTTTCAGCGATGAGTTGGCTGACGAAATCACCTTGAACACAGCTGCAAGGCACACACACGGCAACAAAGAGCTGCTTGACAGCCTTACCGAGTCAATGATAGGTACGCTCGACGTTTATCACGAACTGCCAGAAACGGCAAACGACGGTGATATCTGCATTTACTCTCCTGCAAACGTGCCTACCGTTGCAGACAGCGGCAAACTGATTTATGTTGACTGGGATGTTTTTAACAAGACAATTACCGACGGCGATTTCACGCAATTTGCAATTAATTTCTACGATGCAAACGAAGAAGAAGTTGGATTTTTCTATGCAACAAATACAGGCATAGGTACTGCTTTCCAATATATCAAAGGCAACGAACAATGGGATATACAGTTTGCAGACGGTGTATTTGTTGCCGAAAGCTCATCTTATACCGACGGTGAAACAACAGCGATTCTCGACAAAGCACCTGAAAGTTTTACGCTCCCTTATTTTTCAAGCTACACAACCGACAACTACAATATCAACGGTGACGTTTTCTATGCTCCGATAAAGCTTATGGTTTACCGTGGCGGTTGGTACGAATACACTTCTGCCGCAACTGTCAATATCAACATCGGCCACGGCCACGAATTACCCGAAAATGCAAAAGAAGGCGACTTATTCCTTTACGCACCACAGAATACACTCACTCTCGCAGACAGCGGCAAGAGAATATATTTTGATTGGGAAGAGTTCAAAGAACCTGTAAGTAATGGCGAAACATCATATAGTTTCACATCTTATAACGAAACACTTCCATTCAGTTTCAGTGTTTTTCGTGGCACAGAACGCTGCGAGGTTGTTGTTGACAAGAATGCAGATGATTTTTCTCAACATATTCAGATAAACTTCAAAAACGGCGAGATTGAGGCTGAGTATTCTTTGGATGAAACATCCGGTCCGTCAGGCACTGAAACGACATATTACAACGGCATTGGCGATTTGCCTGCTTATGTGAACCTGCCGCAGTTTAACGAGTTATACAGTGACCTCACAGGCAACGCCTACCTATTCTACACCGAATACCGTCTTATGAAATATCAGGGCGGTGAATGGACTGAGATTGCATCATCAGGCGGAAATAATAGCGGCTCTGTTGATCTATCGGGCTACTACACAAAAACCGAAATTGACAACAAAGGTTTTATAACAGCAGAGGATATTCCTGCCGACCGCATAGAATCAACAGAAAACTCCACAAAAATCAAACCCAACACCAATTACAGCTTCGGCGAGGCGACAACACTTACACTTGAATTTGCCGAGGGTGATACCGCAAAGGTCAACGAATACTCATTCACATTTATTTCGGGTGCGACTCCTGCTGTACTGACACTGCCGTCAAGTGTACAGTGGGTAAACGAGCTGACGGTTGAAGCAAACAAGCGATACGAAATCAGCATTGTTGACAACATCGGTCTGTGGTGTGCGGTTGAGGTGAGCGAATGAGCAGACGTAGAATGATGATGCAGCAGCTTGCTGAAACAGCTTTTGACTACCTCGACGGCTACAGGCTCAGCTATCGAAGCGGCTACAAAATCGAAAGCGTATGGCAAGATAATAACACGCTCACACTCAAGCACACTTCCGCAGGCTTTATGGGACCGAGTGCCGCATATTCAAGGTTTATAGGTGCAGCTACGGGACAGAGCACATCGGTTAACGCAGCAATGACAACAACTCCGCTGTCAACGGTTGACACATCGAAATGTTACCGGCTTACACTCACAGTGCTTAATGTCAATTCAAACTCTGCAACGGACGAAAGCTCCGGCAATCTGTCAATAGCACTCGGTAAGACAAACGGCTACGCAAGAACAGATATACCACTGTACGACATTGTTGTCGGCTCAAAAATTATTGTCGAAACTGTCGACCCGACCTATACAATTTGCTGCGGTATATTCGGCTCAGATAATCCGGACACGACCTGGAGCTTTGATTTTGACGTGAAATTTGAGGAGGTGTGAAAGTGAAAAAGAATTATAACTATGCCCGTCTTGACAGAGGAAATTTCGAATATGCACCGAATATCATCCACATCGGTGACAGGCAGATAATCAACGCATCTGCTGAAGAATATGCTTTGCTCGGTTGGCTGCCGATTGTAAAGACCGATATGCCCGAAAGCGGTGACGGATATTACTTTGTTCCCAACTATACCGAAACTGACGGCAAAATTCTGCAGAGTTGGGAAAAGGTTGAGTATGAGCCCGAAGCAACCGAAAGCGACTACATCAACGCACTTGAGGATTTGGGGGTAAATTTCGATGAATAAAGACGCACTTAATCAGGCAGTTGAAATCTGTAAGGCTGAAACGAAAGCAGCGTTGCAGACCGTTTATGACGAGCTTAACAGCGGCCAGCAAAAGAAGCTGCTCAAAAACGAAACAGTAAAAGCTCTGCTTGAAAGATACGAGGTGACAATATGATACACGCATTTTTATCTATGTTCGGACTGTACATAGCGTATTTTATTCACATTATTGAGGTGATGTTTACGTGACTTACCGTTCACCGTTCCGGGCTATATCCCGACAGACTACAGCTTTCAAAAAGAAAGGCAGTTGGAAGCTTGGATATCACACAGGCATTGACCGTGTCTGCGACAGTGACCGCATACTTGTTGCCTGCACAAACGGCACTGTTACACGTGTAAATTCCTGCGGTGCAAGCTACGGCAACCACATTGTGTTCCGCACCGACGATAACCGCAGTATTCTTTATGCTCATATGGCGGATAAGCCTGCAGTTAAGGTTGGCGATAGAATTATCAGCGGTCAGATACTCGGCAGGATGGGCAACACGGGCAACAGCTACGGTGCACACCTGCATATCGAAGTGCAAAGCTCCAAAACTTGGGGCTACGGCAAGAATCTCATAAATCCCAACAGCGTAATTAATTGGGAGAAATTCAGCGACAAAGAAGGTGATTTTATGGCAAAGGCTTGGAGAAACGGCAGCACACCCGAAAAGGTATATCAGACCGTTGCAGACTGCAAGGCAGGCAAGAACAGCATCGGCTCGCTTGATGCGAGAGAAGCTGCGACCTGCGTTGCAATAGTCGACAGTTGCTACCTTGTTACATACTCTGCAGGCGGCACAACCAAAGCAGGCTTTGTTGCGTATTCGGGAGGTGTGAAGTGAAATGACGATAGAAGAAATTGAACACCGCCTTGTGAAAGCAGAAGAAAACATCGAGGCACTATTCAAGAGCCGAAACCAATTCAACGAAGAGCTTGCAACGGTCACAACCAAGCTCGACAACATATTAGTCACGCTCGGTGAGCTGAAGGCAAGCGTTATTCAGCTGCAGAGCAGACCCGGTACGATGTGGGACAAGCTCGTATTTGCCCTCATCGGTGCCGCCGCAACAGCATTCATAACCTATATTATTAAGTAAAGGAGAAACATTATGAAAATAAACTGGAAAGTAAGACTCAAACAGCCCTCGTTCTGGATTGCGACAATCCCCGTAGTGATAACCTTCGTTTATTCGGTGCTTGCACTTATGGGAATTGCACCGTCAATCACGCAGGACACAGT
>JAZSCL010000095.1:0-13386 GCA_045602905.1 Acutalibacteraceae bacterium | reverse complement strand
TTGACAGCAGCGGACTTCTTTCATTTGAAGGCGTTGTAATCGAAACAAACAAGGCAGGCAGAGTTGAAAAAATCCTTGAAGCACACAACTATTATTAATTTCTGAAATCGGAGGATATTAACATGGGTGGCTTTGTTATATTTTTATTCGCGGTTATTCCCGTTGCCGCCGTTATTTATGCAATCGTGAGCATAGTCAGCTACAGCTCTGCAAAAAAGGCAAACCTGAAAAATCCCGATACCTTTAATGCCGAGGAAATGAAATCCCGTAAAAACTCCATGATAATCTCATCCGTTGTTGCGGGAGTTCTGGCTGCCGTTGTTATCGGCTTTGCGTGTATGATGTTCATGGCGGTTGCCTATATGTGAGGTGGCCGCTATGAAAGAAAGGACTTTCCTGAAAATTCTTATTGCCGTAGTTGCGGTTTGTGTTATCCTGACCGTTGCACACCTGATTTACGATATTTACGCTTATCAGCACTGCTCCATAATTTATTTTATCGCAAAGGAGCTGTGGTGATATGAAAAACAAAACCAAAACGGCAAAACAGATACTGAGCATTGTTCTTGTTGTTGCATTGTTTGCCGCATTCAACACTTGTATGTATATGCTGATGACGGTTCGTCTGGCAAATAATTTCAGCGGTGCAACGCAGTCCAAAATGATTGATGTGGGCAGATACCTCCCCCACAATGAAAATTCCGACCTTGCACGGATTGATTCTTCCCTTAAGCTCACCGAAAATCTTCCCGTTCTTGACGGTGCGGCGGCTCTTGTTCCCGTTTATGCCGCATTTGTTGATGCAGTTTATCCCGAAGGCTCGGTAACATATGAGGGCGGAGAGTTTTCCGACGATAACTTCTACGGCGAAAATTTTGCCGCAGACAGCAAAATGCAGTATAAAAACACCGTCAGAGGCTATCAGGCGATAGTTGACGGCACAACGGATATTCTTTTCTGTGCATCGCCGTCAGCAGAGCAAGTGCAATATGCCGAAGAAAAAGGCGTTGAACTTGTGTATGTTCCGATTGGTCTTGAAGCGTTTGTTTTCTTTGTAAACGAAAACAATCCGGTTGATAATCTGACCGTGGAACAAATCAGAGGCATCTACGCAGGCGAATATAAAAACTGGTCGGATGTTGGCGGAATCAACAGAATTATCAATCCCGTAACCCGACTTCCCGGAAGCGGAAGCCAGTCGGCTATGGATAAATTCATGGGTGAGCGTGAAATCGCTCCGAAATCGCCGTTTGCCTTTGCCGGAGCTTCAATCGGATTTTCGTTCCGATATTATATGGACGGCATTGTCGGAAACGAAGCCGTTAAAATGCTTTCGCTGAACGGAGTTTATCCCGACGCAGAAAACATCCGCAACGGAAGCTATCCGATTATTGCGGAATTTTACGCAATCTACCGCAAAGACAACACAAACGAAAACATACCCGTTCTCATCGACTGGATTTTGTCCGGAGAAGGTCAGACCCTTATCGAAGAAAGCGGATATGTGAGAATAAACTAAACAATAACGGCTTGAGAAGGTAGTTCAAATACCGACTCAAGCCGTTTTTTCAGCTTCAGACTGTCCTTTTCATGAGAGTTTTATCGGACATGATGTGTGATAAATTTATTATAACGGCTTAATCAGTTCGCCTTTGCGCAGCAGATAAAGCAGTCTTATGTTTTCTTTGGGTGAGCCCACATAATTGAGCATTCCGTTGGCGGCGGCAATCTTTTTTCTGTAGGAAAAACCGCTGTTTTCGCCGATGGATTTCAGTGCATCAACTATGGAGCATTCGCCGTAATGGCAGGCTTTGAAATAAATTTTTCCCGTCGGATATGTTATCCACGGACATTTCCCCCAGCTTGTCCACGGTCTTTCCGAAAGCTTTGTTTCAACAACTCCGTAGTGAAATCCCCTTGCCTCGATAACTTTACCGTCTCCGATGTAAACACCCACATGGCCGTTCATGAAAACGAGAATTCCCGGAACACCGGGCATGGTTGATATCGAGCCTTTTTCTCTGCATTTTGAATACATTCCGTTTGCCGAAACATCCTGAGAAGCACTGTATTTCGGAGCAGACCATGCATTTTCGCTCCAGAGATATCCCTTTATCAGTCCCACGCAGTCATGCACTCTTTCCCCGAGCTGCGATTTGTATTTTTTCATGCGTGCATACTGATAATGCGAGGGATACTGCTTCGTTTTTGCGTCAAGCAGACTTTGGGTTGCAGTGTTTCCGAATGTTCCGTACCAATAGGGCTTGCCGAGCTGTGACTTTGCGTAGTTTACAAGTCCTTCGCTTGTTTTCGCCATCCTATTCCCCCTTACCGACTGCATCAACGAAGCCTTCGCCGATTATGTAAGAAACAACCGTTGCGCCCGACATCACGATAGCCGCAACCTGAGTTGCAGTTTCGTCTGCCATGCCGAAAGCAAGCATAACGGGGGTTATGAATCCGATAACCGCAGCCCAGAATTTTCTTGAAGTAAGCTTCTGTTTCCAGTTAATGTTCATTCAATCATCCTTTCATGTGAAATTCCTCAAGCCTCTGAAGCTTCGACTTGATTTCCTTAAGCTCGTCAACAACCGATTCCTTCCACGCTTCAAGCTCGGTTGTTCTTTCGATAACTTTATTGTGCTTGTCAACTTTTTTCTCAAGCTGTTCAAGTCGGAAGCTTGTCAGCTTTGAGTTAACCGCAATGCCTGCGAAAGTTCCCAGCGCCGAGCCTGCAAGGGTGATGAGTGCAACAACAACCTCGGTTGTCATCCTCACACCTCCAGCCAGTGAACGGTAAAGCCTTTGAGCGAAGCATCGGAAAGAGCTGCCAGCGAATAGAATTTTGAATCGGATGAATTGCCCGTGTTCGAAATATTCGCAACGGCATACATTGCTGAATTTTCATGATATACAGGCTTGCCGGCAATATTGATAATTGCGTCGCCCGAAACAAAACCGTTTATGAGCATATTGAAAAGCGAATAATCCCGCACATTCCCATTTTCTTCAAATCTTACCGTAATATCGGTTATGATTCTGTTTTCGGGATAAGCCTCAGCGATAACAAACATAACGGATTCGGTTGAAAATACATCTGTATTAAGAGCGCCGTTGCTCCAATCGTTTTCATAAAATTTACTTCCCGCAACCGCACCGCCGACCCTCTGACCGTTGTAGGTAAGAGAATTTTCGTTTGTGCCTATGAGGTCGAGCACATCCTTGTTTTCGTGTGTGTGACCCGAAACAACGGGCGGATTTCCGCTGATTGAACCGCCGTCGGACTCGCATCCTGTGCCTCTTGCAGAGGGCGAAAGCTGAAGCTGAGTCACAAGCGGACTCTTGACCACAAGCTCACCTTCGCTGTCGTAGCCCTCAAGCTGAACGCCGAGATAGTAATCCGTTGTAAGCTTTGATGTAAGCGAAACCGTGATTTCATCTGTTTTGAGAATGCTGTCGGAATGAAGCACTCCTCCGCCCGTTGTGAATGCAACAACGTAAGTTGCAATTTCCCCGCATTCCGACATTTCACGAGGCGGTGTGATGATAAGCTGTGTTGCGTTATGTTCACCGATATAGCCTGCATCGCTGCCCTCAGGCAGGACTTTGGCTGAGGTGAAATCGATTCTTAATGATCTCATTTTTCCTCCTTAAATAATGATTTTTATTGTTTATTCCGCAAAATCTTCAATGGTTTTGCACCACAGATCTGCCTGAAAAAGAAAATCCAGAAGCATTGAAAGCTTTGTCTGAATGTTTTTGTATTCAAGCAGAATTCTGTTCATATCGGGCGTTGACTCCGCAAAGGCATTGTGGATATCATTGCCCACCGTTCTTGCGTAATTGAGCTGAAGCCTGATTTCCGCAAGAGGGATTTCCGTTGGTGAAACGGTGTTCTTTTCTTTCATAGTCAAACCTCCTTTATAGTTTCGATATCGACACATCAGAAGACAAAAAATAAGTAGTCTGATATATTCCCGACCCTCGGTCCGCACGGAACAATAAATTTGTCCGCAATCTCCTGCATATCAGCACTATTCCTGAATCCGAACCGTTTGTGTCGCTATCGACACCTACTATATTAGCGAGCTTTTGTGTCTTTGTCAACACTTTTTTGAATTTTTCTCAAATTTATGTTGCTTTTGCGAAACATTTATGATATGATGTACCCGAGGTGATAGTTATGCTCGGCGAAAAAATAAAAGCATTGCGGAAAGAAAACGGCATGACTCAAACAGAGCTTTCGCAGAAGCTCAACAGCGAATTCGGACTTAAAACAGACCGTGTTATGATAAGCAAATGGGAAACGGGATTCCAGACTCCCGTTGTTTCAACCCTTGTGTGTCTTTCAAAAATTTTCGGCGTTTCGCTGGATGCTCTCAACGGCACTCAGGGGGAAAACATTGAAAAATCCGGCATTGAAGCGGCTAAGGTTGCGCTTTTTTCGGGTGCAGGCGAAGTAACCGATGAAATGTGGCAGGAAGTTGTTAATTTTGCAAAATATATAGAAGCAAGGGAGGCTGCTAAAAACGAGAACAAGTGAGCTTTATGAGATTGCGGCAAAAAACGGAACACAGATTTTATGCTTTGATTTGCCTGAA
This sequence comes from Acutalibacteraceae bacterium, assembly GCA_045602905.1. Classification (GTDB taxonomy): domain Bacteria; phylum Bacillota; class Clostridia; order Oscillospirales; family Acutalibacteraceae; genus CAG-177. Next base: position 8,785 of record JAZSCL010000095.1, on the reverse strand, counting down.
ACACGCTCGGTATCGGTTATGACGGTTTCGGGTGAATGCTGTGTGGGAATCGACCCCATGCAGCTTGAAACAGAGGCAGAGGAGAGGGTGCATCTTGCCCATGAGCTTGGACACTGTATCACAGGCTCTTTTTATAATATGTTTTCCGAAACGGATATACGGAGAAAACACGAAATCCGTGCAGACCGGTATGCCGCCACATTGCTTGTGCCCGTTGAGGAGCTGAAATCCCAGTTCAGAAAAGGTATAACCGAAATATGGAGTCTTGCGGAATATTTTGACGTTACGGAAGATTTTATCCGCAAGGCGATTGACAATTATTCGGTTATGGGATTGCTCAGGTGCTGAATAAATTCAGCAGTGATATTCGCCTTCGGCGAGTTTCGTACGGGCTCTGCCCGTACCCGATTTTATTGATATTCGTGTAAACAGTCAGATATCTCAAAAAATAAAAATGGCTTGGATGGGTTTGTTTTCCCGTTCAAGCCATTTCTGTTTGTCCTGATTCTTTTGTTTTTCGCTTACATTTTAAAAATCAAATTTATATTTTCCCTTGTGTCTGTAGGGATAAATTTTGATGAAGATGAACGAACAAAGAGTACCCAGTGCGTTGAGCACCATATCCGCCATGGTATCCATTATGGGCCATCTTTCGTCAACAATGGGGTCAAAGAGAGTCAGTGCCTTGGGAGTGCCGAGTGCAAGCTCAAGAGACCAGTGCTGAGCATCGCCGGGATATCCGCCCATCATGCCTGCAATCTGGTCGAATGCAAACTCAAAAAGCTCCCAACAGGTGCCGCCGAGGAACGCAAATCCCACCGCACCGAGATAAACGAGGGTAAGAGGAGCATTGGATTTTCTGCTTCGGAGAATTGCGCAAACGATTTCGTATCCGAAAAATACGCAGGCACCGCCGCCGACGAAATGAAGAATAACATCCCACCATCTGAAATCATAGTAGAGGTTGAGGAATTTTCCGCCGAAGGATGCACACCAGATGAGCACAACAAGAAAATTCTGCACCGATGAGGGGATGTATCTTGCGGCACTTTTTTGGGGGAAAAGCATGAAAACTTCCCATGTGAAGGTTGCAAGCAGATTTGCACCCACCTGCAGAGGGTCTGTGATGTCGAATTCCTTGCCTGCGTCGGGGAAGAATCCCTTGATGAAGGCATAAATCATTGTTGCTCTGATAATCCACCAGAAAACAAACTGCCATGTGGAACAGTTCGCTTTGAGTCTGTTTATGTATTCTTTCATTATATTTCTCCCTGAACATCTTTTTTAAACAGTATACCATAATATTTTTTATTGTCAATCTGACAATTTCGGGATAAAATTTGATTTTGCTGATAATTTGTGATATTATTGTAAAAACATTTTATTTCAATTAAGTTACGGAATTATTAAAAATAACTTTATATTCCGCACCCCCAACCGCCATTCCTAACTGCTTTTTGCGCTTTAAAGTGTTGAATTAGCGTGCGTGGGAGAGGAGTGTACCGTGATTACATCGGAGCGAAGCGACCCTTAACTCTGCACTTACCACTTTGAACTTTGCACTTATATCAACTTTTCACATACAAAGGAGAAACTTATGACACAGAAGCTTTACTACGAAAATCAATACATAAAAGAATTCACCGCAACGGTTGTTTCCTGCACCGAGGGTAAGAGAGGATTTGAGGTTATCCTTGATAAATCCGCATTCTTTCCCGAGGGAGGCGGTCAGCCCGGTGATACGGGATATATCGGCTCCGCAAGGGTTATCGATACCGTTGAAAGCGGCGGGGATGTTGTGCACATCTGCTCTGAGGCGGTTGATGGCGAGGTTGAGTGCAGGCTTGATTTTGAGAGAAGATTTCTCCATATGCAGCAGCACACGGGCGAGCACATGATTTCGGGCATAATCCATTCTCTCACAGGCTTTGACAACGTTGGTTTTCATATGGGTGAAACCTCAATAACCGTTGATTTCAACGGCGTTGTAACTGCTGAAATCCTTGAAAAAGCCGAGCTTCTTTCTAATCAGGCAATCTATAAAAATATTCCCGTCGAGACTCTTCTTCCCACCGACGAGGAGCTTGCGGACTACGATTACAGAAGCAAAAAAGAGCTTCAGGGTCAGGTGCGTCTGACACGCATTGAGGGCGTTGACCTCTGCGCCTGCTGCGGTACTCATGTTGCATTCACGGGCGAAGTGGGTCTTATCAAGGTTATCTCGGTTATGAATTATAAATCGGGAGTACGAATCACGCTTCAGATAGGCGAAAAGGCTCTTGAGGATTACAAGGCCAAAAACAAGAGCGTGCTTGAAATCTCAGCCCTTCTCAAGGCGAAAGCGGAAGAGGTTGTGCCTGCGGTTGAAAGAGTTATGGCTCAGCTTCAGGAAGCAAGATATCAGTATTCGGGTCTCAAAAAAGAGCTTTTCTCATATAAAATAAAGGATGTCGAAGGCGAAACAGTCTTTATGTTTGATGACGGCGGAAGCTCCGACGATGCAAGAATTCTCGGCGATATGCTTGCCGAAAAGGTGAAGATTGCCGCCGTTTTTTCGGGAGATGACGAAAACGGCTACAAATACGCAATTGTCAGCCGTACAGAGGATGTGCGTGCGTTGGGCAAAGAGCTTAATTCTGTCTGCAACGGCAGAGGCGGCGGAAAACCCGATATGGTTCAGGGTTCGGTTGCCGCAACAAAGGCACAGATTGAAGAATTCCGTAACAAAATTTAAATAATAACGCCCTTTGCGGAAATATTATGCATAGAATGATAATGCACAATTTTCACGAAAGGGCGATTTTTTATGTATACTTATCACAGCCGTTCAAGGCGTATTCTTGAATTTCTTTCACGGACAAATCCTGCCGCAACGGCACAGATTTGCGGAACGGTTGATTATCCGTCGGTAAGGGGAACGCTGATGCTTTTTGATTCTCATGCAGGAGTTTTTGCGGTTGCATCCATCGGCGGAATACCGCCCGAAATCGGCTGCGGAAACATTCTCGGAATGCACATCCATGACCCCGAAACGGGACTTCATTATGATAAAAACGATAACCCTCACCCTTGGCACAGCGGTGACCTGCCTCCTCTTTTTGTTGAAAAATCCGAGGCGTGGTCGGCGTTTCTGACCGAAAGAATAAGAGTCTGCGATGTTATCGGTAAGCAAATCGTGATTCACTCACGCCGTGACGATTTCAAATCGCAGCCGTCGGGAGACGCAGGAGAAAAAATTGCCTGCGGGATAATAAGATAACAAAAGGCTTGAACGGGAATCATCCTGTTCAAGCCAATCTTTTTGTTAAATTTTTGCGGGTGCAGTGCGGTGTTTTCTTTTCTTTTCGTGAGGTTTCGGCTCGATGTTGCCTGCCTTTGTGAGAGCAATTTTCGTCATAACGGGTCCGAAAAGCTCATAGATAAGAACCGAGAAGAGCACGATGTTTCTTACTATCTCGCCAACCTCGCCAAGCTCCATAACCGTTACCGACATTCCGAGGGCAACGCCTGCCTGAGGCAGAAGAGTGATGCCGAGATATTTTGTTGTTTTATCGTCACATTTTCTGAGCTTTGCGCTTGAATATGCGCCGAAATATTTGCCGAGTGAACGGAAAATAATGTATGCCACACCGATGCCGACGATTGCAGGGTCGGTAAACACGCTGAGCTCAAGCTCCGCACCGCTGAGAACAAAGAAAAGAGCGAACAGAGGAACTGTCCATTTGTCGGTTTTCTCCATGATTTCGGGGGAGAAATCGCAGATGTTGCAGAAAATCGTTCCGAGCATCATGCACACAAGGAGTGCGGAAAATCCTACATGAACACCGCCGATTTCAAACTTAATCATCGAAAGAGCAACAGTGAAGAAAACGCAGGTTATTGAAAGAGTGAGTCTCTTGGAGTTTGAGTCGAAGAACTTTTCGCAGAATGAGAAAAGCACGCCCATAATAAGACCGAGAAGAAGAGATGCAACGATTTCAATAATCGGCTCAAGAATAATTGCCTTAAGGTTGAATTCGCCGTGCTCAATTGCCTTTGCAATGCCGAAGGATACTGCAAAAATAATCAGACCCACGGCGTCGTCGATAGCAACTATGGGAAGAAGCAAATCCGTAAGCTTACCCTTCGCCTTATACTGGCGCACAACCATAAGAGTTGCGGCAGGTGCGGTTGCGGCGGCGATTGCACCGAGAACAATTGCCATTGAAAGAGGAAGTCTTTCGCCGAGAACAAAGTGGAGTCCGATGAGTGCGGCATCAACAAGAAGAGTTGCGATTAATGCCTGAAAAATACCGATGAAGGTTGCAGTACCGCCGATTTTCTTGAGCTGTGAAAGTCGGAACTCGTTGCCGATTGCAAATGCGATGAATCCGAGGGCAACATTGGAAATAATTTCAAATTCCTTAACGTTGTCAACAGAGGTGAATCCGAGACCGTCGATACCGAATCTGCCGAGGCAGTAAGGTCCGATGAGTATGCCTGCAATAAGATAACCGGTAACCGAGGGAAGACCGAGGGGTTTTGTTATACGGGACATCAGAAGTCCCGCACCGAGAGCAATTGAAATGCAAAACAAAGTTTCCATATCTCTACCTGATTTCTTTCATATTTTTAAAATCCTAAATAGGTATATCACAACAAATTTTCAAAGTCAAGAGAGATAACATAAGTTTGTAGGAATATACGGAAGTTTTTCTTTTTCGGAAGATTTTTATTAAAATTTAACTATATTGTCACACTTTTGTAATTGTTAGCGATGTATAATTATGGTATAATAAGTACGAAATTCAAAGCGACGGGCGGTCGATGCACTCGCCTGATTTATAAACATCCGAAGCAACCCTTATCTTTGCACTAATTTCGCATTCCGAAGGAATATACTTGGGAGGGGCAAAATGAAAAACATAAAATCCAATTCAGCCAAAAGACTTCCTGTTTGGGCAATTGCGGTAATCTGCGTTGCGGTTACGGCGATTGCGGTTGCTCTGGGATTTGTTATGCTCAGAAATTCCGCAGATAATGGCAACGAAAAGCAGACGGGCTATTCATTCTCAACAAAAAGCTTTGAAAACATAGGCTCAATCAAAAGCCTCAACGAAGAAATGCTTGTATTCACCGAAAAACCGAGCGGTAAAGCAGGTCTTATGACTCTCGGCGGAGAGATAACCGAAAAGGCTGTGCACACAAGCTTTTCCGTTTGCAGTGACACATGGGGAAGCTTCCGTTATGTTGCGGAAACTCCCTTCTCCGAATATCTTCTTCTTGTTGACGCATCAACAAAAACAGTTGGCAACCGTCAGTATCACGGGCTGAAAGCTCCCGAAATGCTCCCCTGCTGGAGCGAGGCGGGAAACCATCTTGCATGGACCGACGAAAAAGGCTATAAGGGCGAAATAACATCGGGCGAGCTTGATGTTACGGAGGGTCTTTATCCCGTTGCAAGCTCCCTTGATGCAGATGCCAAATGGGGATTCTTCAACGCATCTCTTCAGCTTGAAGTTCCTCTGATTTATGAAAAAACCCTTGATTTTTCAGGCGGTACAGCCCCTGCAAAGAAAAACGGCAAATGGGGATATGTTGGCAAAAACGGTGCAACGGCAATCCCCTTTGACTATGATTCCTGCTCATCGGCGGATGCTATGGGCGCAGATATTATTTTCGGATTCCGCAACGGTCTTGCACCCGTCTGCAAAGGCGGAAAATTCGGCGTAATCAACCTGAAGGGAGAAACCGTTGTTGATTTTTCGTTTGATTCCATTCTTCCCGGCGATAACGGAATTTTCATCGCTCTGCGAAACGGAGAATGGGGAAAAATCACCGTTGCCGAAAACCTTGTTTCACCCGAAACCACAACCGAAACACCTGCAGATAACGGCGAAACGGTTGCACAGGGCACATACAAGGTGAAAACCGCAGGCAGTGTTCTCAATCTGCGCAAAACGGCAAGCGGAGAGTCGGCAATCATCGGAAAAATCCCCAACGGCACCGAACTGACCGTAACAAAATCCGTTTCAGGCTGGGCATTTGTCACCTATAATTCCGCACAAGGCTGGGTCAGCTCCGATTTTCTTGTCAAAACAGAAATAACAACCGAAAATTCAACGGCTTATTAAAAATTTGTTCAAAAAAATTTAAAAAAACAGTTGACGAAAAGAAAATTTTAGGCTATACTGTTATTCATGATAGTTATATCATATCAGTCTGACACATTGAGCAACAATGTCAGAGCCATCCGATAAAAGACGGAGAACGGTTAGTCTGTTCTCCGTCTTTTATCATTTTACGGAAACCGCTGATTAATCGCAATCACAATTCTCAGCGGTTACTTGAGGAAAAATATTATGAAAAAGCTGATAATCACCGCTATAATCGTTATAATTCTCGGCTCCGTTTATCTTTATTGGAGCAACAACGCACTCACCGTCAGCAAGCACACGCTTTCTCCCGCAAATCTGCCCGATGGCTTCAACGGATACCGCATCATTCAGGTTTCAGACCTGCACAACAAGGATTTCAAGGGCAGACTCATAAAGAAAATCAAATCGCTCAATCCCGATATAATCGTCATTACGGGCGATATCATCGACAGCTATCACACCAATCCCGACATTGCATTGAAGTTTGCGGAAAATGCCGTAAAAATTGCCCCCGTCTGCTATGTTCCCGGCAACCACGAAAACAGACTTAAGGATATCTATCCCGAATTCCGCAAATCCCTTGAAAATCTTGGGGTTACGGTGCTCGACTGCAGGAGTGTTATCCTTGAGAAAAACGGTGATGAAATCGTTCTGGCGGGCATGGATGACCTCACATTTTTCGGCTCGTCAACCCTCAACGAAAATACAATTGTTTTCAAAGAAAAGCTCCTTGCTCTCGGCATGGAAAAGGGTAACAGAACGGGTATCCTTCTCTCTCACCGACCCGAAATTTTTGACATCTATGTTGAAAGCGGATTCGAGATTGTTCTGACGGGACATGCCCACGGAGGGCAAATCCGTCTGCCGTTCATCGGCGGAATCCTGACTCCGAATCAGGGTTTTTTCCCCGAATACGATGCGGGTCTGTATCAGAAAAATAATACAAACATGATAATTTCAAGAGGTCTCGGTAACAGCCTTTTTCCATTCCGAATCGGTAACAGACCTGAGATAATCGTGTGTGAACTTAAGAGTGAAATGTAGGTGAAAATTTTTCCCTATGAAAAAGAAAACCAAAATAATTATTGCGTCGGTAATTGCAGGCGTTATCCTTTTGACAGCAGCCGTCATTTCATCGCCGTACATAATATTAATGACAAGTTGGTACGCATATCCCGAATATGCTTATGATAAAAGTGATAATTTCGAAGAGATACTGTCATCTTATGAATTTGTGAAGGATGTTCTTTTGAAATACGAGGAAAGCGGACATTCAACAAAAGAAAACAGTCTTTATTATTTCAATGGCGACAACAATATCTATGAGGCCTTTGATAACAACGAAACACCTCTTCTTCCCGAAGGTACGGAAATCAGGTTATATAATGAAAATATATCTCATCCGTATAACATAAACGTATTTAACGGCAGTGTTTCTTTTGCGTGTGACGGGGATTTAACAGGATGCGAAATTGTTTACACAAAAAATATACGCAAATATCTTAAGGATACGAACAGCGAACATTTTAAATATAATAAAATCGCAAAAAACTGGTATTCGGTTTTTGCTTAAGGAGAAATAATGAAAATTATAAAGAAATTAATCGTTGCCATGCTTTGCATAGGTATAATATGCGGAATCGCCGTTCTCGGCATTGATTTTTATGTCAGAAAATCCACCGAAAATTATATCCTTACTCCCGAAAACGCAGGTAACGGATATGACTGCATTCTTGTTCTCGGATGCGGTGTGCACGGCGATACTCCGAGCCATATGCTCGAGGACAGACTCCTGCAGGGAATTGAGCTTTATGAACTCGGTGCAAGCGGAAAAATGATAATGAGCGGTGACCACGGCAAAGAATTCTACGATGAAGTAAATGTCATGAAGAATTTTGCGATTGAAAGAGGTGTGCCCTCGGAAAACATTTTTATGGACCATGCAGGCTTTTCAACCTATGAAAGTATGTACCGTGCGAGAGATATCTTCAAGGCGGAGAAAATTCTGATTGTAACTCAGGATTATCACCTTCACAGAGCAATTCACGACGCACGTGCCCTCGGTATTGAGGCATACGGAGTTGCATCAAATCCGAGGTCATATGCAGGTCAGCTTTACCGTGATATCAGAGAAATTCTTGCAAGAAACAAGGATTTTGTTTACGGAATATTCAAGCCCGAGCCCACTTTCCTTGGCGATGCAATCCCCGTCTGGGGCAACGGCAACGACACAAACGATAAATAAGGAGATAAAATCATGATTACTGCAATTTATTCTGTCGGCGGTGTTCACGGTGCGGAACTCTGGGTGCTTTTCTGGGCACTGTGTGCGGCGGCGTATTTCGGAATCTGTGCAATATTCAAAGCAAACCGCAGTAAATCAGGCATGAAAGAAGTTCTTTTTTGGGGGCTCGTGGCAGAATTTGCAGTTGACCTTATCTGGGCAGTTGTTTATTATTGGAATTTCAGCTACATAAACTACGGAATCGGTGCTGTTTACGGTCTGATTATATGGCCGATTTTCCTTGCCGCAGCAGGAATTCTCGCAACCGTAAAAAATAAAAGAAAAATATAATTAATTTTTAGTTGACTTTAATGATTAAATAGCATAAAATATATAGGCACAACATCATATATGTTCTGACCGA
>JAZSCL010000094.1:0-2300 GCA_045602905.1 Acutalibacteraceae bacterium | reverse complement strand
CTTACCTGTACGATAACCATACGCTGTGATACAATTCTCAATAATATGGATAATCTCGACCCGGCAAAAGCACCGTATGTTCCCGATGACGGAGTCATTCTCAGGGAAGTAACGGTTGAATTTGAAGAAGGCGAAACAGTATTTGATGTTCTGAACAGAGTTTGCAGACAGTATAACATTCCGATTGAGTACAGTTGGACACCTATGTATGACAGCTATTATATTGAAGGAATCAATAATCTTTATGAATTTGACTGCGGCAGCGAATCGGGATGGATGTATAAAGTGAACGGATGGTTCCCGAATTACGGCTGTTCAAGCTATTATTTAACGGGCGGTGAAAAAATCGTCTGGTGCTACACCTGTAACGGACTTGGTGAAGATGTTGGTGCAGAACGATGGGAATAATATGAAAGATGACGCATTCTCAAAACCTCATCCTGCGGTGAATCTGCTGTTTTTCATCGGGGCAATGTGCTTCGGTGTTCTCCTGCAACACCCCGTTTATCTGCTTGCAGGCATATTCGCAAGCGGAGTGTTTTACTTTTTCCTGAACGGAAGAAAAGGAATCAAAAATATATTGTTGATGATACCTCTTTTCATATTCATCACGTTTTTCAATCCAATCGTAAACACAAGAGGCGTAACGGTTCTGTTTACATATTTCGGCAGACCATACACCCTTGAAGCTCTCATTTACGGAATAGCGGTTGCGGCAACATTCGTTCTGATGATTCTGTGGTTCGGGTGCTACGGCAAGGTGCTGACGGGCGATAAATTCACCTGCCTTTTCGGTAATCTTGCGCCGTCGTTATCCTTGATTCTTGTTATGGTTTTCCGCATGATACCCAATCTTCTGCAAAAAGCAAAGCAGATTATCGGAGTGAGAAGTTCAATCGGCAAAGGAACGGCAGAAAAATCGTCATTCAAGGATAAAATCAACTCAGGAATAACAGTTATCGGAGTTCTTACTTCGTGGGCACTTGAAGGCAGCATCACAACAAGCGATTCAATGCGTTCAAGAGGCTACGGCACGTCAAAGCGGACAAGCTTTATGGTTTACCGAATAACAAAAACCGATTGGGTTTTAACTGCGGTTATGCTCGTTTTGCTCGGTGTTGTTATCTTTTTTGCCGTAAACGGCGGAATGAATGCGGGGTTTCTGCCCGAAAGAAACATCACACCGATAAACGGTTTTAACATAATCGGATTTATCGCATATCTCCTATATCTTATGATACCGACGGTTCTGAACATCAAGGAGGTTATACAGTGGAACATTTCAAAATCGAAAATTTAACTTTTTCGTATCCGACCTCAAAAGACAAAGAGTCACTCAATAATGTGTCACTCAGAATAGAAAAAGGCGAATATATCGTTCTCTGCGGAAAATCGGGAAGCGGAAAAACAACCTTGCTCAGACATCTTAAAACCGTTCTTACTCCTCACGGAAAAAGAAGCGGTGAAATATATTTCAACGGCATCGCTCTGAAAGATGTTGACAACCGTGAGCAATCATCAAAAATCGGATATGTTATGCAGAATCCCGATGATCAGATTGTGACGGATAAAGTGTGGCACGAGCTTGCATTCGGTCTTGAAAGTCTTGGGTGCGACCAAAAGACAATGCGTTCAAGAGTTGCGGAAATGGCTTGTTACTTCGGCATTCAGGATTGGTTTCACCGAGATGTTGCCGTGCTTTCGGGAGGTCAGAAACAGCTTCTAAACCTTGCATCGATTATGGCGATGCAACCCGAAGTGCTTATTCTTGATGAACCGACAAGTCAGCTCGACCCCATTGCCGCATCAGATTTTCTCAATACGGTTCGAAAAATCAACACCGAACTCGGAACAACCGTTATCATAACCGAACACCGCCTTGAAGATATTTTCCCCTATGCTGACAGAGCAATTGTTATGGATTCGGGCAAAATCATTGCCGATGATACACCGAGAAATATCGGCAAGCTTCTTTACGAACAAAACAATCCGATGTTCACGGCTATGCCCACGCCCGTTCGTGTTTTCTATAACGCAGACGGCGACGGTGATTGCCCTCTGACAGTCAGAGAAGGCAGAGCGTGGCTGAATAAAGAGTTTGAAATCAAACCTCAAATCGCCGAAATCCCTTGCGAAAATATCGATGATGACATCGAAAATCCTGCTTTATCACTCAAAGAGTTATGGTTCAGATATGAAAAAGACACCCCCGATATTCTCAGAGGTGTCAGCCTTGAAATTCCTGCGAGCAGTATAACCGCAATAGTCGGTGGCAACGGTGCAGGTAAATCCACAACATT
>JAZSCL010000093.1:0-47572 GCA_045602905.1 Acutalibacteraceae bacterium | reverse complement strand
TAATAAATTTCTCCCCGTTTAACGGTCAAAATAATCACTCCTATAACCGAATGTTACATCAATATTTTGGACAGATAACAGGCAAATTAAACGCGATTTTGAAATCGGGGAGCAAAAAATTTCAAAATTGCCTGTCCTTTAATTACAGTATATTCATTTTGTTTTGAAGTGTTATAAAAAAGATGACCTGCAAAAGCAAGTCATCTGCTGAGTTTATTTCATTGCGGCGCTGTTCATAACAAAGTTAAGAATATAAGCCGCATTCTGCTGAAGTTCACCGAGGGTTATGCCGTTTATCTTGCCGAGTGTTCTGAGCAGTGTGCCGTCGGGTTTCTTCGGACCAACTCGTCCGCCGCCGGGCATAAGCACGTTAATTCCTGCACGGACACGGTAAGCCTGATCCTTAAGCTCGGGAAATTCTGGTGATTTCGATGAACGCATCCACCAGTCGGTCATGATGTTGCCCTCATAACCCCATTCTCCGCGGAGAATTCTCATGCAAAGCTCATAGTTGTAGTGTCCCCAGACACCGTTGATTTTATTGTATGAAGTCATAACATTCCACGGCTTAGCTTCTTTGACAACAATTTCAAAGCCTTTGAGATATATTTCGCGCAGAGCTCTTTCGGAAACTCTTGAATCGTTGAAAATTCTGTTTGTTTCCTGATTGTTGCAGGCGAAATGTTTGGGACAAGCCGAGCATCCGGATTTCTGAATACCTCTGACAACCGATGCCGCCATCTTACCTGTGAGAATGGGGTCTTCAGAGAAATATTCAAAGTTTCTGCCGCAAAGAGGATTTCTGTGGATGTTCATACCGGGTGCAAGAAGAACATGAGAGCCGAGTTTGTTCATTTCTTCGCCGACCTTGGTATAAAGAGCCTCGCAAAGCTCCGGATTCCATGTGCTTGCAAGTCCCGTAGCGGAGGGAAGGAGAGATGCGCCTGCTCTTAAACGGATGCCGGAAGGTCCGTCTGTTGTTGTTACTGCGGGAATACCCTTTTCGCGCATCGATTCAAGAACGCCGCCGAATGTGCCTGCATTACCCTGTGCCCCAAGGGGACTGTTCATTATGTAGTCACCGCGGCTGATTGCTTCAAGCTCTTTGTTATCAAGCTGAGCAACAAACTGCTTCATTGTAATTTTACCGCTTTTAACATCGGCAAGCTTATAACCCATGTCTCCCGTCTGATGAACAGCTTCGGGGAGATTATCGAGTATGATTTCCTTGAGGTCATATTTAACGGTAGGAACATTTTCGTATGTAAGCGCACCGTTTATGAATTTCATTCGCTTGAATGCGGAATCTTCGGCAACCGCACAAACCTGCTTGCAGCGTTTGACGATTTCGTTTGTTTCCTGCTCATATTCACAGCAGATTTCTGCGGAGCGTACATCGGTGCCGAGATAGATTTTATAAAGACCTTTTTCAAGAATATAAGCAAATTCACTGATATCATCATATGATGCCATTTCTGCGGCATTGAAGGTCATTGAAAGATTTTCGCTGTCACCGGGATTGAGAAGCTTGGTTTTTTTGAATGAAATAAGCTGTCTTGCAGGTTTGCCCATTCTTCCGCAGGGAGCTTCAAAATAGAGCTGTAAAACCTCTTTGCCCGAATATTTACCGATGTTTTTAATATCAGCGGAAACGGTAATATAATCGTGCTTGCATGAGCATTCAATGTTTTCAATCCTGAATTCCGAATAGCCGAGTCCGAAGCCAAAGGGATAAAGCACCTTGTCTTTGCCGAAAGTTTCAAGGCCTCTGTAGCCGACATAAATATCCTCGGTGTAGCAGTTTGCTTTTCTGTCTCCGAAATTGTTGCTTCCGGGATAATCGTTATATTCCCTTGCTATTGTATCGGGAAGCTTACCGCATGGTGAAACATCACCCGAAAGAATATCCGCAACAGAGTTGCCGCTTTCCATACCTGACTGCCATACATAAAGAATAGATGAAATCTTATCGCCGTAGCTGTTGATTACCGACATATCCATTATGCCGCCGCAGTTGAGAAGAACAACAACCTTATCGAATGCGGATGTTACGGAATCAAGAAGTTCTTTTTCTGTATCAGTAAGATAATAACTGCCTTTTTCGAGCTTGTTTTCTCTGTCTTCGCCTGCAGCTCTGCCGATAACAACAATTGCCGTGTCGGACTGCGATGCAGCCGTTCTTGCCATAGAAAGGTCAACGGGCATTTCATCATAGCACATGGGCCAGTTGCCCCAGAAACCGTCATCAACGGGATTTGCGTTGCCCCATTTGACATAGGTTGCCGCAAGAAGTTCGTTAACTGCGATTTTGCCGTTGTTGCGGATTCCTTCCATAAGAGTGACCTTATAGGGAGTTTTAACATCACCGCCCGAACCGTAGCCAACGCAGAAATAATCGTTCTGAACTCTGCCGAAAACGGAAACAACTCTGTCGGGAGTAACGGGAAGAACATTGTTTATGTTTTTGAGCATAACAACCCCTTCCGAGCCTGCTTCACGGCAAAGCTTAACGAGTTCAGGGTCGGGATTGTGAACAACGGGAGCTGATTTATCGGCAGTTCCCTGCGATGTTGTTGAGGTTACATAGTTAACAACCTTGCCGACATATTTAAAAACCGTTTTTTTGATATTCATAAAAACACCTGCCTATATTTCAAACTGTTTTCTGTCTGCCTTGATAATTCCGTCATCAACGGTAAGACGGCAGATTCTTGCGTTTCTTCTGTCACCGCTCAGCCCGTCAGCTTCGGCGTTTCTTGCGTGGTAAATTGCGTACCATTCGCCGTTATGCTTAATCATTGAGTGGTGACCCGTACCTTCTTCCCATTCGTTGCTTCTGAGGACGGGAGCGTAGGTTTTATCATCGGGATACTTCTCAAATTTGATTTTGGTCAGGTCGGTTTCATCGGTTTTTGCTCTTGCGTATCCAACGAAATATGTTTCGTTTTCATAGCATGAACCGCTGTACATAACATACTGCCAGTCGCCCTCTTTGAAATAGAAAGCACCTTCGATTGTATGCCAATGGATTCCATCGCCGTATCTGTCACGGCTGAAAACTTCTTCATCGATTGACGGAAGAACAACGGGAACGGGTTTTCCTTCAGGTGTAACGGGATCAAGAAGTCGGTCAACAACGATTATTGTACCGGGTCTCTGAACATCGAAAATATTGGTTGAATAGAAGATAAAAAGTCCGTTTTCATTCTTCACAACATGAGAATCAATTGAGAAGGGATGAAGAAGCTGCACGGGATTCTCAAAAGGTCCGAGAGGGTTTTTGCTTGATGAAACGTGCATTGTTTGTCTGTGGTTGCCTTTGTCGGGAGTATCGCCGAAGAATTCAAACGAACAATACATATAATATGTTCCGTCAATTTCGATAACCGAAGGAGCCCAGAAAGAATGCTGTCCCTCAACGGTAAAAACCCTGCCCTCAAATTTCCAGCCTTCAAGAAGCTTATCGGAAGAATAGGCGTAAATCCCGTCATCGCCTGTTGTGTAAATATAGAATTTACCGTTGCTTTCAAGAATGAACGGGTCTGCCTGACCAATATAATTCTCTTTGTTTATTTCAAGTAACTGCATAACAATACCTCTTAAACAACATAGTCAACGGCAACGCATGCTTCACGCACTGAGTGCATATGAGTTTTAACAACAGAGCAGTGGTAAGGGTCATTCTGATAGCTTTCAAGAGCCGATTCATCATCGAGAAGAACCTCAAGAATGATGTCATAAGAACGCTCTGAATGAAGGAAATCAATGCCAACGGTTATACCTCTGAGCTGAGGTACGTTTCCTTGCATTGAAAGAAGAACTTCCTTTGCTTTTTCGCATTCGGCAGGGGAGTTGTCCTTGAGTTTGAAGCAAACGATATGTTTAATCATGTTATCTTCTCCTTACACATGAAATTATTACAAATATAATTAAATTATACCATATAAAACTATATATATCAATAAAAAACTCCCGATTTCTCGGGAGTTTGTACTACTGCATTTTTTCTTGTTTAACCTTGTGGTCAACAATGTGACGCTTTGCAAGTTCAGCCGTAACCTCGTCAAGACTGATGTCCATTTCAATCATCATAACGGTGATATGATAGAGCAAATCGGCAATTTCGTAAACAGTTTCTGCCTTGTCGCCGCCCTTTGCACCGATGATAACTTCAGTACATTCTTCGCCGACCTTCTTAAGGATTTTATCAATGCCTTTTTCGAAAAGATAGGTTGTGTATGAGCCTTCTTTCTTCTCGATTTTTCTGCCTACGAGCATCTTATAAAGACCCTCATATGAGAATTCCTCGGCTTCGGGAGCAACGATGTCTTCAAAGAAGCAGGTTTCACTGCCCGTGTGGCAAGCAGGACCGT
The DNA here is from genome assembly GCA_045602905.1 of Acutalibacteraceae bacterium. Classification (GTDB taxonomy): domain Bacteria; phylum Bacillota; class Clostridia; order Oscillospirales; family Acutalibacteraceae; genus CAG-177. The sequence goes on along the minus strand of JAZSCL010000093.1, from coordinate 43,199 downwards.
TTTTGATAACATCGATAAGAAGTGTGTCCTTATCGCAGTCTGTACGGATTGAAACAACCTGCTGTGTGTTGCCCGAGGTTTCGCCCTTGCGCCAAAGCTCCTGACGGCTTCTGCTCCAGAAGCAGGTTTTTCCCTCTTTGATTGTTATGTCAAGGCTTTCTGCATTCATATATGCAAGCATAAGTACCTTTTTGCTGTAATGGTCCTGTACTATTGCAGGGATAAGTCCGTCGCTGTTATATTTAAGTTCAATCATTTTATATCCTCATCTCTATGTTGTTTTCGTTAAGATAATGCTTCAGATCCCAGATGTTTACTTCTTTAAAGTGGAAAATTGATGCCGCAAGACCTGCATCCGCACAGCCTGCACGGAAAAGTTCAAGGAAATCTTCCTTTTTGCCTGCGCCGCCGCTTGCAATAACGGGAATTGAAACAAGATCGCTGATTTTCTGAAGCATTTCAAGGTCAAATCCCTGCTTTACGCCGTCAGTGTCAATGCTGTTGACAACCAATTCACCCGCACCGCTTTCCTGACCTCTTTTTGCCCATTCAAGAGCATCAATGCCCGTGTCTATTCTTCCGCCTTTGCTGAAAATATGGAATGAGCCATCAACACGTTTGATATCCATTGAAAGCACAACGCACTGGTCACCGTACTTTTTAGCGGCTTTTTCGATAATTGAAGGGTCTTTGATTGCGCCCGAGTTTACCGAAACCTTATCTGCACCGCATTTCAATACTCTGTCAAAATCCTCAAGAGTATTGATACCGCCGCCGACGGTAAGAGGAATAAAGATCTCACTTGCAACCTGAGTAAGGGCATCTGTGAAAAGACCTCTTCCTTCATATGAAGCGGTTATATCGTAGAAAACAAGTTCATCTGCACCGCTGTCGTTATAGAAATGTGCAAGCTCAACGGGAGATGCAACATCCTGAATTCCTTCAAAATTAACTCCCTTAACAACTCTGCCGTTTCGAACATCAAGGCAGGGGATTATTCTTTTTGTTATCATTTTGTACCTCCTGCCGCCGCAAGGGCATCTTTAAGAGATAATTTTCCTTCATAAACAGCCTTACCGACTATTGCACCGTAAATTCCCATTGCAGAAAGAGTTTCGATTTCGTGAGCAAAGGTAATTCCGCCCGATGCAACGATATCAAGACCCTTGATTTCGGAAAGCTCTTTATAAATCTCAAGATTTGTGCCCGAAAGCATACCGTCTTTTGAAATATCGGTATAAATAACGGTTGAAACTCCTGAGTCACGGAGCTTTTTGCAGAATTCAACGGAGTTTACCGTTGTTGTTTCCTGCCATCCGCTTACTGCAACAAAGCCTTCTTTGGCATCAACGCCTACTGCAACCGCATTGCCGAATTCTTTGACTGCTTCTTCAACAAAGGGATAGTTTCTGACCGCCGCCGTGCCTAGAATGACTCTTTTAACGCCGAGATTGAGATAATCTTCAATTCTCTGCATATTTCTTATTCCGCCGCCGACTTCGATAAAAAGTCTTTCAATTTTTGCCGCCTCACGGATTGCCTCAAAGTTAACGGGAGCTCCGTCCTTTGCACCGTCAAGGTCAACCATATGTAAATTTGTTGCTCCGTCTTTCATGAATTCCAGAGCCATTTCAGTGGGGGAGTCTGCGTAAATCTTAACCTGGTTATAATCACCTTTGGTTAAACGCACAACTTTGCCGCCGAGTATATCTGTTGCGGGAAAAATCTGCATAATATCACCTTAAATTTCTGAAAATGCCTTAAGCAGTGCAAGACCCTTTGCGCCGCTTTTTTCGGGATGGAACTGCATTCCGTAAACACTGCCGCTTTTAACGATTGCAGGAACTGCTACGCCGTATTCGGCAAATGCAAGAGTGTTTTCAACGCAGTTTCTTGCGTAGAAGGAGTGAACGAAATACATATAGTCGCCCGGTTCAATATATTTGAAAATCGGGTCTGCTTTGGCAAGATTGAGTTTATTCCAGCCCATGTGAGGGATTTTTAAATCTTTTGAAATCTGACCTTCAAGAGGTCCTACAAAGCCTTTGATAAGACCTAGACCCATATGAGCGCCGTATTCAAAGCTTTTTTCAAAAAGAAGCTGCATTCCGAGGCAGATTCCGAGAATAGGTTTGCCTTCTGCAGCAAGAGTGCAGAGGAGTTTATCCATCCCGCAGTCACGGAGTTTCTGAGCCGCATCGCCGAATGCACCTACACCCGGAAGAATTATTCTGTCAGCCGCCGAAATTTCATCTTTATCGCCTGTTATTTTGCACTCAATACCGAGACTTTTGAGTGATGAGGAAAGCGAAAAGAGATTGCCGCAGCCGTAATCGATTATTGCAATCATTATAAAAGTCCTTTCGTTGAGGGGATTTCACCGCCGAGTGATTCGTCAACGGTAACTGCCTGACGGAGTGCTCTTGCAACCGCCTTGAATGCACCTTCGATAATGTGGTGGCTGTTTTTGCCCTCAAGCTGTTTAATGTGAAGAGTGATGTTGCTGTTGCGAACAAGCGAAATAAAGAATTCTTCAACAAGCTCGGTATCCATTTCGCCAACCGTTGAGCAGGGAATACTTAAATCATAATTGAGATAAGCTCTGCCGCTGATATCAACGCTTGCAAGGATAAGAGTTTCATCCATGGGAAGAATCATTGAGCCGTAGCGGGCGATTCCTCTTTTGTCGCCTATAGCCTCTGCAAATGCCTGACCGAGAACGATGCCGATATCTTCAACTGTGTGATGATAGTCAACCTGAGTGTCACCGATGCATTTAACGGTTAAATCCATTCTGCCGTGGCGTGCAAAAAGCTCAAGCATATGGTTGAGAAATCCGCATCCTGTGTCGATTTCGCATTTACCCGTGCTGTCAAGGCAAAGGTAAAGTTCAATATCTGTTTCGTTGGTTTTTCTTTTGATTGATGCCTCTCTCATAATTAAACCTCCGCTAAAATATCTTTGATTGAATCAACAAGAGTCTGCATATCTTCGGCAGAGCCGACGGTTATGCGCAGATAATTATCGATTTTCGGTTTATTGAAGTATCTGATAAGGATTCCTTTTTCACGAAGCTTTGATGCAAGCACGGAAGCGGGAATTTTATCGTTCGATGCAAAAATAAAGTTTGATTTTGAGTTTGTGCAACTGAAACCGAGATCTTTGAGCTGAAGGGTTGTTTTTTCTCTTGTTTCAACGATTTTTGCAATCTTATCGTCGTAATATTCGTTATCCGCAATTGCCGCAGCAGCCGCTTTGATTGAAAGGGTGTTGATGTTATAGGGGTTGAATGAATATTTGAGCTTGTTCAGATCGTCAATGATTTCTTTTGAACCGATTCCGAAGCCCACACGCAGACCTGCAAGAGAATGACTCTTTGAGAAGGTTCTTGTAACGAGGAGATTGCCGTATTTATTAACAAGTTCCATACAGCTTTCGCCGCAGAATGCCATATATGCCTCGTCCATTATAACTATGTTATCAGGATTTGATGAAACGATTTTCTCAACATCATTGAGTGAAAGAGCGAGACCTGTCGGAGCATTGGGATTTGCAATAACAATGTTTTTATTCTTGCCGATGTAGTCATTGACATCAATTGAAAAATCATCTTTAAGAGGAATCTGTTCAAGCTCAACGCCGAAGAGATCAGCATAAACAGGATAGAATCCGTAAGAGATTTCGGGACAGCAGAGCTTTCCGCCCTGACCGCAAAATCCCATAATTGCAAATGCAAGAACGTCATCTGAACCGTTACCGCAGAAAACCATATCGGGAGTTACTCCGAACTGCTTTGCTATAGCCGAACGAAGCTCCTTGAGCTCGGGATCTGAATAAAGATTGAGCTTGTCAATAACTTCTTCGCTGAGTATTTCCTTTACCTTCGGCGAAGGGGGAAAGGGAGATTCGTTTGTGTTTAATTTTATAACTTTAACGTTTACCTGTTCGCCCGGTGTGTAAGGAACAAGGTTTTCGTAATTCTTTGAAAGGAATTTGCTCATGGGTTCACCTTATTTCTCAAATCTGATTGCTGCACTCTTGCCGTGTGCCTGAAGACCTTCACGGTTTGCAAAAAGAACAATGTTATCCTTAACCTTGCCGAGTGCTTCTCTTGTATAATAAATATACTGTGATTTCTTAACGAAATCGTCAACCGAAAGGGGAGAGCTGAATCTTGCAGTACCCGATGTGGGGAGAGTGTGGTTTGTGCCTGCAAGGTAGTCGCCGAGAGCTTCGGGAGTGTTCTTTCCGAGGAATATCGAACCCGCATTCTTGATTTTATCAAGGAGCTCAAAGGGTTCATCAACGCAGACCTCAAGATGTTCGGGAGCGATTTCATTAGCGATTTCAACGCCCTGCTCAAGGTCGTTTGCGATAATGATTTTGCCGTTTGTATCGATTGATGCTCTTGCAATTTCTTCTCTGGGAAGAAGAGGAATCTGTCTTTCGAGCTCATCACGGACTGCGTAAGCAAGCTCTTCGCTGTCAGTAACAAGAACGGCACTTGCGAGTTTATCATGTTCAGCCTGAGAAAGAAGGTCAGCCGCAACATAGACGGGATTGCAGGTTCCGTCCGCAAGAACAAGGATTTCGCTTGGACCTGCAATCATGTCGATATCAACAAGACCGTAGAGCATTCTCTTTGCAGTTGCAACGAAAACATTGCCCGGACCAACAACCTTGTCTGCCTTGGGTACGCTTTCCGTTCCGTATGCAAGAGCAGCAACAGCCTGAGCGCCGCCTGTTTTTATGATTGTGTCAACTCCCGCAATTTTTGCTGCACAAAGAATTGCCGAGGGGATATCACCCTGCTTGTCGGGAGGAGTAACCATTATAATTTCGCTGACTCCGGCAATTTTTGCGGGAATAGCGTTCATAAGAACGGTTGAAGGATAGCTTGCTGTGCCGCCGGGTACATAAATACCCACCTTTTCAATGGGGGTTATCTTCTGTCCCGAAACAGTGCCGTCACCGTTGTTGATTTCAAAGCCTTTGCGGAGCTGTTTTTCGTGGAAAGTCCATATGTTGGCTTTTGCCATTTCGAGAGTTTCTATAAGAGCCTTATCTTCGTTTTCATAAGCGGAATCAATTTCTTCCTGAGTAACACGGAGGTTTTCAATGATTGCACCGTCGAATTTGGCGCTGTATTCTTTGAGTGCCTTGTCACCGTTATCTTTTACATTCTTGATAATATCGGCAACGATTGATTCAACGCCGCTTTCAAGCTTGATATCACGGGTGAGAATCTCGCTCTTTTCAGCATTATCTATGTTAATGATTTTAATCATTTCGCCAACTCCTTTTTGAGTTTTTCCATAAGAGTTTCAATGTCATTGCTTTTGAATTTATAAGAAGATTTGTTTGCAATTAGTCTTGCGCTGATTGGCATGATTTTTTCATAAACTCTGAGATTGTTTTCCTGAAGAGTTTTGCCCGATTCAACGATATCAACAATAACATCCGATAGTCCGAGAATGGGAGCAATTTCAATTGAGCCGTTAAGCTTTATAATTTCAATTTCACGGTTGAGCGAAATATAATAATTCTTTGCAATGTTAACGAACTTTGTTGCAACTCTCAAAGGCCTGTCAAAATCCTCTGTGTAATCATTGGGGGCTGCAACGCACATATTGCATTTGCCGAGACCGAGGTCAAGAAGCTCATAGATATCAAAGCTTCCTTCTTCAAGGATATCTTTGCCTACAACGCCGATATCTGCAGCACCGTGTGCAATATATATTGCAACGTCGGAAGGCTTTACGAGAAGATAGCGCACGCCGTTTTCTTTGTTTTCAAAAACAAGCTTGCGGTTATCGCTGTAGATTTCACTGCAGTCATATCCGATTGAGGCAAAAAGCTCATAAACCTTGTCACCGAGTCTGCCTTTGGGTAATGCTATATTCAGCATGAAGCCACCTCCCTTAATGCACCGTTTTCATATGAATAAACTGTTTTTGCTTTGTATCCTTCGGGAATTGAATGTTCAACACGAACGGAAAATCCTTTTTCAACAAAGCTTTCAACGAGGCTGAGCAGAGATACACTGCTGTTTGCCGAGTCAAAAATAATGAGTATATCGCTGTCATATTCACGCTTTTTCTTGTAGTAAAAATTAAGATTATCAAGATAAACCGCAAAGCCGATAGCCTGAGTGTTTTCGCGGAGTTTGCCTGCGAGCTTATCGTATCTTCCGCCCGAAAGCACTGCGACCGGAGCTTTTTCAACATAACCCTGGAAGATGATGCCGTTATAATATTCAGTGTTGTTGAGAACGGAGAGATCTATGAAAAGCTTGCCTGAAAGCTCACTCTTTTTAAGTGATGACTCGATGAAATCAAGCTCTCTGCAAGCAGATTTCATCTCATCGTTGCAGGCAAGTTCGCAGAGCTTGGGAAGAATATCATTCATTTTACCGCTGAGGGATGCAAGGTTTGCAAGAAGGTCTGTTTTGTCTGCACTTACACCGCTTTTTTCACAGATTGAACGCAGATCGTGGATATTCTTGCCCTTGACACATTCGATTATTTCTTTTTTGGTGTTTTCGCTGATATTAAGTTCAGCAAGAACAGAGGGGATGAATGCCATATGCGAAATCGAAAGAATAAAATCTTTATCGATTGTTTTAAGGCTCTTTGCGGCAAGCATAACCATTTCCGCAACAAGATAATCGTCAACAGTGCCGAGCACCTCAACGCCTGTCTGCTTGATTTCCTTGTAGTCATTTGAGCTGTCACTCATTCTGAAAACGCTTTCGTTATAGTAAAGCTTTGTAAGCGAATCGGAAAGCTTTGCGTTTTTTACGATTGAAAGAGTGATGTCGGGCTTGAGTGCCATAAGACGGCCGTCGGAATTGTTGAATGCAAGAATACCTTTGCCCGAAAGGAAGTCACGGTTATCGCTGTAGAAGCTGTATTCCTCAAACTTCGCCATGCGGTATTCCTTATAGCCCCACTGTTTATAGAGCATTGAAAGTTCGTATGTAAGGCTGTCCTCCTTTGACAGCGTAGCAAGAAAGTCGTCCATATTTTTACTCCTGATATTTCATGATAACATTATTATAACACGCTTTATTGATTTAGTCAATTAGCGATTTACCACGCTAAATTGAAGTGCATTTGTGAAATGTTTATGTAAATTGAACAAAAGCTCAACAATATCAATAGCGCATGGCAAAAACCATACGCTATTCATCGGATTTTATTTATTCTTGACTGCATTGCAGAGGCATTCAAAACTTTCCTGGCTGATAACGTGTTCGATGCGGCAGGCATCAATTGCAGCCTGGTCTTTGCTCACGCCGATGCCGATAAGCCATTCGGTTATTGTTTCGTGCCTGTTAAGAACGTTTTTTGCGATTTCAAGACCGCTTTCGGTGAGGGTAATTGAGCCGTCGCTGTCTGTAACGATATAGCCGTGTTCGCGAAGGTTACGCATTGCAACGCAGACGCTGGGTTTTGAATAACCGAGCTCTGTTGCAATATCAACGGAGCGTACGGCGGATTTCTTTTTGCCGAGAATCAGAATAGTTTCAAGATAGTTTTCGGCAGATTCGCCCATAATCATTTTATCACCCTCTCAAAATAATGTTTGTTCAAATAATATATCATAGATTTTAATTATTTTCAATAGATATCAAATAAAAAATCACCGTCTTTTACCGACGGTGATTAATTATCAGATGTATTTTTTGATAAACTCCGTAACGGTGTTCCAGTATAGCTCGGGACATAGATATACCGAAGCGGCGTGATGGGCTCCGGGAACAATGAGTCTTTCTTTTTCACAGCCCGCATTCTGATAAAGAGGGTAGTTCATCCAGAAGGGAACGAAGGTGTCTTTGTCGCCGTGAATAAAGAGTGTGGGAGTTTTTGATTTTTTGACCTGATTGAGTGCGGAAGCTTCTTTTATATCAAAACCGACCGCTTTTTTGAATATGGGATTAAGAATTTTCAGAACCGTTTCTGAGGGCAGATTATATAGCTCTTTAAGCTGAACGCTGTATTCATCCCATAAAGATGTATAACCGCAGTCTTCAATGCAGCAAACAACATTTTCGGGAAGGTTTTCGCCTGTTGTCATCATAACCGTTGCAGCCCCCATCGATATGCCGTGAAGAATGATTTTTGCATCGGGATTCATATCAGTTATATATGATATCCAGTCAAGCATATCAAGTCTGTCAAGCCATCCCATTGTGCAATAGTTGAATTCGCTTTTGCCGTGTCCGCGAAGATAGGGAAGAAGAACATTGAATCCCATTTCATAAAAATGCTTTATGTATGTTTTGTTCAGGATGGGATTTCCCATATATCCGTGGCAGGAAATAACATAAACATCGCTTTTTTGGGGAGCATCGTAGAATATTGCATGAAGGCAGTTGCTGTATTTATTGAATGTAAAAACTTCCTTGAATGTGTGTTTTCTGTAGAATTCAGTGCCTGCAATTGCTTCCTCGCTGTTAATAAAGCAATCAGCTTCTTCGGGGCTGGAAAAACCGCCTTTCATTGCAAGATTGCGTATTCCTTTTTTGCTCAGAAACTTTTCGACAAATATTTTACCCGCAGCAGCGCAGACACCGCCTGCAACTGCACCTGTCAAAGCAAACTTTTTAATCAAACCTTTGTTACTCATTGCCGTTTATCCTCCGTTGTGATTTTATGGAATGATTATATCATAGAATTAACGCATAATCAACATCATAAACAAAACTGCACAGACCCGAAAGCCTGTGCAGAAAAATTATCAGTCAGCGTTCTTATGACGAACGATTTTTGATGTTGTTGTTTTAACGAATTCGGTTCTTCTTACTTTGAAATTAAGAATCGCCTTGAAGGGAGGAAGCTTTGCGTTAACTGCGTCAACAACTTCCTTGAAGATTGAGTGAAGTTCTTCATCGGTGAAATCTTTTTCATCCTTGCCGTAGCGTTCTTTAAGCTCTTCGAAGTTGGGGAAGATTCTTGCGCCAACAATAACCTCGCCTTTTTTGTTTGTGTCGGCAAGAACAAGGCATTCACCCACACGGATATCAGTTCCGAGATGGTATTCAAGCTCTTCAGGATAAATGTTTTTACCGTTGCTTGTAACGATAACATTCTTGCAGCGGCCTGTAATATAATAATGGCCTTTGCTGTTCACATAACCGAGGTCTCCTGTGTGGAACCAGCCTTCTTTGTCGATAACCTTGGCTGTTTCTTCGGGATTATTGTAGTAACCGAGCATAACCATGTCGCCCTTGAGAAGAATTTCGCCAACGCCGTTTTCATCGGGATTGAGAATCTTTGCTTCACTGCCGGGAATGATTTCGCCGACGGATTCCGCAAGATGGAGTCTGTCATGGTTGAGCATTGCAAGAGGTGCACATTCCGTAAGACCGTAGCCCTGAAGAATCTGAATACCGAAGGCTTCGAAGTCCTTGAGAATCTGGGGATTGATGGGTGCGGCACCGCAGATGATAAGACGCATGTTACCGCCGAATGTATCGATGATTTCCTTGAAGAAAACCTTCTTGAGGTCAATGCCTACTTTTGAAGCTGCTTTAACAAGAACCGAACCGACCTTGAAAAGTGTAAGTCCGTGAGGCTTGTTTGCAACAGCCTTCATAAGACGTCTGTGAACCGTTTCAAGAAGAAGAGGAACGGCAACAAAAACCGAGGGGCTGAATTCCTTCATGTTCTTGAGAACATATTTGAAGCCGTCGCAGAAAGTAACCTTTGCACCGCAGTATGATGCAAAGAAAAGAATGATTGTGCTTTCATAAGTGTGGTGAAGGGGGAGAAGCGAAATTCCGCAGTCTTCGGGATAAATCTTAAGAATACCCATTGCGGCCATAACTTCGTAGCAGAAGTTTCTGTGGCAGAGCATAACGCCCTTTGACATACCTGTTGTGCCTGATGTGAAAAGAAGTGAACACATTTCATTGGGGTTGATTTCTGCATCAAGATAACGGGTGTCACCCTCAGCAAGAAGCTTCTTGCCCTTTTCAACAAGGTCATCAATGTGAAGCACACCTTCTTCTTTCTGAGTGTGCATCATAACGATGGTGAGGTCTTTTTTGAGTTCGTCTTTTCTTTCGTTAAGCTTTCTTGCAATCTTTTTGTCGCAGAAAAGAAGTTTTACATCTGCAACATTGAGAATCATGTTTATATCGTCAAAAAGAAGCTCTTTATCAATGGGAACAATAACGCCTACACCTGTTACGGTTGCCATATACGAACGGCACCAGTCGTAGCAGTTGTCACCGCTTACTGCGATTTTTTCGCCGGAAAGTCCCATATCAACAAGTGCAGTGCCGAGAGCACGGATATCCTCGTGATATGTTTTGTATGTGATTTCATAAAGCTCGCCGTTTTTTGATTTAACCTGAAAAGCAGGTCTGTCGGCATAAAGCTCTGCACTCTGATTAATAAGGTCTCTGATGTCTCTGATTTCTCTAACAGGATAAAATTGTTTCTTTGTTGCCAAAGAATAGCACCCCCAAATATATTTTACAAATTTACAAAAGCTTTAGTCATTTTACCATGGTTGACTGAAAAAATCAATTAAAAATTCCTTAAGAATTCTCTAAATATTGAACAAAAAAGATGATTTTTTTATATATTTTGTGTATTTTAATGTTTTTTCGGAATATCCGACAAGAAGTAAGGGGAAATTTATATTTTTTTATAACAGAAAACTGCCTGAACAGTTATGCTTACTGTTCAGGCAGTCCGGTGTTTTTTAGAATTATGCGTTTGCAACTTTTTTCTTTTTCATAAATGCCATGCCGATAGCCATGATAACGGCAAATATGATAAGATAGCCGGGGATTTCTTTAAGATGTGCAACAAATGCTGCAACAACCATTACAAGACATCCGAGGATTGCAAGAGTGGGAACGACGAAACGTTTTACGGGTGAAAGATTTTTATCCTTAAACATCATTACAAAGATGGGAATGTAGAAGGGATAAATGGTAACGATGGGAAGTTCTGTGGGATCAAAGGCAAACATCTTAAGAGCACCTGCGGTTGAGCTGTTGAGGTTTGCAAAATAGAAATATACAAGCCATGCAGCGCAGAGAAGAAGAGCAAGAATCGATGAGTTGCCGGGCATGTTTGTGTGTTTGTCGAGATAGCCGAAAACGTGAGGTGCGGGGCCTCTGCCTCTGCTTGCAATTGAGTAAATACCTCTTGTGCAGCCGAGCATAAGACCGTTGAGAGTACCGAGACATGAAACGATAACGAAAACGAAGATTCCGGTACCCATTGCTTTGCCGAAAACGGCGCCGAAAGCGTTTCTTGCAGCTGCCTGACCGCCTGCCATCATGTCAGCGTTGGGGATAGCGCCTGCAAGACCTACATAATAAAGAACATAGATTGCAACGATTATAACAGAACCGATAACAAGAGCTTTGGGAAGGTTCTTTTTGCCGTCCTTGAGCTCTGCGTTGATTGATGTTGCGATAATCCAGCCTTCATAAGCGAAAACAGTTGCGCAAACAGCGGAGAAAATTGCTTCGCCTGCGGGAACTTCGTTAACAACTGTTGTGAAGTTCTGAACAAGAACGCCGTTGTCGTTTGCGATACCGTAAATAGTTCCGACAACGCCCATAAGAAGAAGGGGAACAAGCTTGATGAATGTTGTTGAAACCTGGAATTTACCTGAAATAATGGGAGAAAGTGTGTTGAGTGCATAGCTGGCAATGAGGTAGAAGCCTGTAAGAACAAAGCACATACCGCTTGTCGGGTCAGCATTGTCACCCTGGAAAACAACGAGTGTGTATCTTGCTGAAAGCCAGGCAAGAGCCATGGTAAGAGTGGGGTAGTAGATGGTGCTTAAGAACCAACCGATAACATAGCCGTATTTTTCGCCTATTGTTGCTTCGGCGTAGTCAACAACACCGTTGACTTTTTCGTATTTTGTTGCAAGAATCGAGAATGTGTAAGCTGAGATGACCATGATGATGCCGCCGATAATCCATGCAAGGATACCGATTTTGAGATTACCGCCGGTTTTTGTGAGGATAGCTTCTGCTTTGAAGAATACACCGCTTCCCACAACAATTCCGACTACCATACAGATAGCGGTGAGCAAGCCGTATTTCTTCTTGAGTTCGTTTGGCATTTTATCAACCCTTTCTTTAATGCATATTAACAGAATGTTAACAATTAATATTATATTGTGACAAATAAGACTTGTCAACAATTTTTTGCGGAATACTTGCCAGAAAAGAAGTGGTGTGATATAATTTATGCGATTGGAGGAATAAATTCATGCTTAAAAAGATATCGGTTATATTTCTGGCGTTGATTATGCTTTTCGGAATTTCCGCTTGTAATATAAAATCAGATGACGGAAAAGGTTTTGATAAAGGGGTTACAAACACAGAATCGAACGAAACACCCACATACTACCATAACACTTTCAAAGACAGAATTCCCGAGCCTGATTTTAAAGAAACACCCAAAGAGCGGTATGATGACGGCGAAAGCTATTATTTTACCGTTGCCTGTACTGAAAAAGAATTCGGAAATTATATCAAGAAGCTTAAAAGACATGGCTTCAAGAATAATCTTGTTGAAGCAACGGGCTATTTTTATGCAAAGGATGCTGAGGGATATTATACGGAGCTCGTTTATAAAAACGGAATTCTTACCGCAACAATAGACAGATAAAACACGCAGAGGATACACGGCAACTCCATGTATCCTCTGTTTTATTTATAAAATTATGCATATTAATCCGCTGCATCCCTCGTTGATAACTCTTTCAAGAGTTTCTCTGAGCTTGAGTCTTGCGTCTGAAGGCATGCGGTAGAGCTTGTTATGCAGACCTTCGTTGACGAGCTCATGCAGTGAAGTTCCGAAAATATTGGATTCCCATATCATTGCGGGATTTTCTTCGAATTCTTTAAGCAGATATTTAATCAGCTCCTCAGACTGCGATTCAGAGCCTACAATCGGTGCAACCTCAGTCTGGATATCGGCTCTCATTATATGGAGCGACGGTGCGCTTGCACGTAAACGGACACCGTATCTTCCGCCCTGCTTCATGATTTCGGGTTCTTCGAGAGTCAGGTCTTCAATGCCCGGAAGAACAATTCCGTAACCCGTGGCTTCAACCTCATCGAGAGCATTCTGTATTCTTCTGTAGCTGCTCTGAGCATCGGAAAGCTCTTTCATGCGTTTCATCAGTTCCTGCTCATTTTCAACCGAAATTCCGGTTTGTTCTTCAAGAATCCTGAAAAACAGATTGGGATGAAGAGCAACGGATATTTTAGCGCTTCCCGTTGAAAGGTTCATTTCTGCCACCGATGATGTGCTTATGTGCTCGCATTCCGAAACCTTATCCGAAAATTCTTTCACATCACGCACACGCTTGAGATCATGGGCAAGATTGCTTATTTTTTCAAATACACCCGAACGCAGCCAATGAGCTTTGTCAAGAGAGGTTATCCAACCCGGCAAATCAACCTTGACCTCTTTAATCGGAAATTCAAACAAAACCTGTGAAAGAACTGAAATGATTTCATCGTGAGTAAGCTCAAGGCAGTTAACGGGAATAACGGGAACGCCGTATGTAGCTGTTAAATGCGATGCGGTTGATACTGCGGAAGCGGAGTGCGGATTCCTGCAGTTGAGAAGAACAACAAAAGGCTTGTTAAGTTCTTTAAGCTCGTTGACAACTCTTTCTTCCGCCTGAGCATATTCTTCACGGGGGATTTCGCTTATTGATCCGTCTGTTGTAACAACAAGTCCGATTGTTGAATGCTCCGATATAACTTTCTGTGTACCGATTTCTGCCGCCATATTAAACGGAATTTCTTCGTCATACCACGGAGTTTTGACCATTCTCGGAGTTTCGCCTTCAATATATCCGAGAGCAGAAGGAACGATGTAGCCTACGCAGTCAATCATTCTGACTTTCATTTTTGAATTTGACGGCAGAGAAATCTCAACCGCATCTTCGGGGATGAATTTAGGCTCTGTTGTCATGATTGTTCTGCCGCCCGATGACTGGGGAAGCTCGTCGTTTGCCCGTTCACGGCGAAGAGAATCCCCGATATTCGGGAGCACCATTGTTTCCATGAATTTCTTTATAAATGTGGATTTACCCGTTCTGACGGGACCCACAACCCCGATGTAGATATCTCCGCCCGTTCTTGCGGCGATGTCACTGTAAATATTGTTTGTCATTACAATTCCTCCGAATCAGCATTGATATGGTTTTCCCTAAACCTTATGCAAAAACAGGACAATGTATGACGGAATAATCGAAATCGGCCTGAACAACTCCGTTCAAGCCGATTTTAATTTATATGTCTTATTGATAATACATACTCAGTGCAAAAAGAGTCTGTGCAGGGAAATAGAATATTGCAACGAAGAATTCCGTGTTTTTAAGCTTCGGTTTGCCGAAAAGCTGTGACGCAAGAAATGCATCGGATATCATGAACAGTGCTCCCGAAAGTAAAAGCAGAATGCCGAAAGGCTTGTTGCCGTTTGAAATTGAATCCATACCTCTGACCGTTGCAAATGCAAAGGATGTTATAAGAATAAACGAATAAATCAGCATTACTTTATATTTGCCTTCAAATCTGATTTTGTCCATTTTAATGTGTACGATGCCTGCAATGATAACAAGAACGTAAATAATAAGAATATGAACGGTGTAGGGCTTTAGCGAGGGATCAAGCCTGATAAACGAATAAACATAAATCAGATGACCGATTGAAAAGAACAGAACGCCAACGAAAAATGTGTTGTATTTTTTCCAATCAAGAAAGAAGTCACCCAGCATTCCGAATAACAGTGCCGACAGCATCATAACGGAATAATCTGTTTTTTCTCCGTAAGCAAGGGCTGCGAAAATTCCGGTAATCACAAAAAGTGCCGAACAAAGCAATTTTGCTTTTAAAGAATGCTTTTTAAAAACGGGATGAAGCTGATAAAGCAAGGTTGCAACAAGCATCATTGCCGCAGACGACCACATAAAAAACGGTAAATTCATATTATCAACCTTTCATATTCAATTACGGAACTTTGCTGCTTCCGTGGTGGCAAGAACATCGCATCTTTCGTTTTCGGGATGTCCCGCATGGCCTTTGACCCATACAATTCTGTATTCATGTTTTTGTATTTCAGCTATAAGGATTTTCCAAAGCTCCGGATTGAGAACAGGTTTGCCGTCGGCTTTCTTCCAACCTTTTTTCATCCAATTCCATATCCAACCCTGCAAAAATGCGTCGGCAACATATTTTGAATCCGTATAAATTGTTACTTCGCACTTTTCTTTGAGCTTCTTCAGGGCTTCTATAACAGCCATCAATTCCATACGGTTATTGGTTGTTGAGGCTTCTCCGCCGCTGAGTTCAAGCTCATGCTTTCCGTAACGGAGGATTGCTCCCCATCCGCCCGGCCCCGGATTTCCCGAGCAGGCACCGTCGGTAAATATATCAACCTTCTTAAGTTCACTCATATTTTTATCTCCGTCAGAATATTCTTTTCTGATTATATCATTCTTTTCGCTAATTAACAATATTTATTTGGTTAAAAAATATCTTTTTGCCAATAATATTCTGGAAAAGTGAGAAAGGAATGATTTTATGAAAGCGGTAATAATGGCAGGCGGAGAAGGAAAACGTCTCCGACCTCTTACCTGCACCTTACCTAAACCCATGGCAAGAATTCTGGGTAAACCTGTTATTGAGTATATTTTTGATTTGCTTTTGCGACACGGAGTTACCGATGCGGCGGTAACGCTCGGGTATATGCCGCATGTAGTTGAAAAAGCATATGAATCGGGATACAGAAACTTGAATCTGAGCTTCATTCGTGAGGACGAACCGCTCGGCACTGCGGGAAGTGTAAGAAATGCCGCTTACAGCTTCAAAGAACCGTTTGCGGTTATCAGCGGGGATGCAATGTGCGATTTCGATTTGGAGAAAATCATGACTTATCATAAAGCATCGGGTGCGATGATAACGGTTGTTGCGGTTGATGCGGGAGACCCCAGAGAATACGGAATTATCAGAACAGACAGAGAAAACAGAGTTATCGGATTTATTGAAAAACCGACCTGGAGTCAGGCTCTTAGCAACCTTGCAAACACGGGAGTTTACATCATAAATCCCGAATGTCTGGAGCTTATTCCCAAGAACAAAGCCTATGATTTTGCAAGGGATTTGTTTCCGTTGATGCTCGAAAGAGATATGCCGATTTACTGCTATCATACCTCTGATTATTGGTGCGATATCGGAAATATTGAGGCGTATCTTAAGTGTCAAAGAGATGTTTTTGACGGAAAAATAAAAGCGCCTGTTGCAAGCATTGCAGACGGAATTTATGCAGAAAAATCACTGCCGAAAGGGGATTACAGCATTGTTCCTCCGGTGTATATCGGAGAAAATGCAGAGATATCCGACGGTGCCGTAATAGGACCTTATGCTGTGGTTGATGAAGGTTCTTTTATTGGACAGAGTTCGGCGGTGAGATATTCGTGTGTTCTTGAAAACAGCTGGATTGCACCTGATGTGAAGATTACGGGTGCTCTTGTTTGCCACGGGGCGGCTCTAAAAAAGAGAGCATCAATGTTTGAAGGATGTGTTGCCGGTTCGGGATGTATTATCGGCGAAAACTCCGCAATAAAACCGGGTGTGCTTGTCTGGCCGGGAAAAATCGTTGATTCTGATACCGTTCTCAATTCAAATCTGAAATACGGAAGCGTAAAACCGGAATATATTTCCGACGGCGGAATAAACGAGAAAAACGGCATAAGACTCAATGCGGAAAACTGCGTAAAAATCGGTGCGGCAATCGGAAGCAGCGTGCGTAAAATCGGAATTGCAACCGACGGAAAACCCTTTTCAAAAGTCATGAGCTGTGCTGTTATTGCGGGAATTATGGGTTCGGGAGGCAGTGTTTCGGACTTCGGAGAAAGCTATGAGTCTCAGCTTGAATTCTTTGTTAATTTATGCGGTCTTGATGCGGGAATTTTCTTTGAAAGCGGAGAAAAAAGAGAGATAAAAATCTGCGGAAAGGGCGGTCTGCCGATAACAAGAAGCTTTGAACGAGCCTTTGAAAATTCAATTTCAAAATGCGAATTCAGAGAAATTTCCGAAAACGCAATAAATGAAGTTTCAAATATGCACAGTATGAAAAATCTCTATAAACAAGAGCTTATGAATCAGGCGAAGGAAGGTTTTCACGGTATGTGTGCATCTTTTGAAAGCGAAAACGGTAAGATAGAAAATATTGCTCTTGACTGTGCATCGAGACTCGGATTGTCCGAAAGTGAAAAACTTATTTTTAAAATCAGTGCCGACGGCAAAAGCGTTTCGGTAATATATGACGGAGAGGCATACGGATATGAAACTTTGCTTTCGGTTTGCTGTCTTGATGAGCTGAAGAAGGGGAGAGATGTTTCCGTACCCTATGATTCGCCTCATTTTCTTGATGAGCTTTCAGACGGAAAGGGCAAGGTTTTGCGATATCTGTCAACACCGGCAGACGATTCCGATTCTGCGGCAAGAAGTCTTGCGGAAAAACAGATTTTTGTGCGTGACGGTCTGTTTCTTTCATTTAAATTGCTTTTGACAATGAAAGAAAGAGGCAAAAATATCGGCGAGCTTGCAGATGAATTGCCCAAGAGATTCATTGTCAGAAAAACGCTTCCGATTGATTTTTCTCCGACCGAGCTTTCCAAGGCAATCAGCACAAAAAACAGAGAAACCGATAACGGCAGAGAGGGTATAAGAGTATCGGAAAAAGACGGCAGTATGCTGATAATTCCCGATAAGGGCGGTAAAGCCGTCAGAATTCTTGCTGAAGCTGAAACTGCCGAAACAGCAGAAGAGCTGTGCACGGATATTGAAGATTTGATAAGCAGGATTGATGTAAATAATTAAAATAATATTTATATAGTAAATCTTGACATTTGAGACTCAAAATTATAATATATACAATGGGGCAGGAGCAATCCGCCCCGATAACATAAATTTTCAAGGCTTGATATATACAATGACTAAATTATGAACAGGAGAAAACAT
The DNA here is from genome assembly GCA_045602905.1 of Acutalibacteraceae bacterium. Taxonomy (GTDB): domain Bacteria; phylum Bacillota; class Clostridia; order Oscillospirales; family Acutalibacteraceae; genus CAG-177. The sequence goes on along the minus strand of JAZSCL010000093.1, from coordinate 25,174 downwards.
GCAAAAGAAAAACAATTTCAATAAAGAAAACCAGAAGCAGAAATCGCAGACAGGCAGAAAATCGCAGAATCATGCCTCATCAAAGCAGTTCAAGAAATCCTCTTCGCAGAAATCAAGAAACGGCTCTGCAAAGAAATACAGAAAAACATTCAACGAGCTTCCCGTTAAGATATCATTCCTCGGCGGTCTTAATGAGGTAGGCAAAAACATGACGCTTTATGAATACAAAGACGATATGTTTCTTGTTGACTGCGGTCTTGCATTTCCCGACCCCGAAATGCTCGGTGTTGACCTCGTTATTCCAGATTTTACTTATGTTGAAAAGAATGCGGATAAAATCAGAGGTATTGTAATCACCCATGGCCACGAAGACCACATAGGCGGTCTGGCTTACCTTCTTAAAACTGCAAATATTCCCGTTTACGGAACAAAACTTACAATCGGTCTTATTCAGGGCAAGCTCAAGGAGCACGGAATCCTGAGCAGTGCAAAGCTCCATGAAATCGCTCCGGGCGATGTTGTGAAGCTTGGCGGATTTACCGTTGAAGCAATTCATGTAAATCACTCCATTCCTGATGCAATTGCTCTTGCAATCAAGTGCGAGGGCGGAACAATTGTGCAGACGGGTGACTTCAAAATCGACAGTACTCCTATCGACGGCGGTATGATAGACCTTTCCCGTTTTGCTCAGCTCGGAGACGAGGGTGTTCTTGCTCTTCTCTCTGATTCGACCAATGCGGAAAGACCGGGCTATACCGAAAGCGAAAGAAAAGTCGGCGAATCGTTTGAGGTGCTTTTCAGGAAAGCAGGCAAGGGCAGAATCATAGTTGCAACCTTTGCGTCCAATATCCACAGAGTTCAGCAGATTATCAATGTTGCAAGCTCACTCGGCAGAAAGGTTGCAATAATCGGCAGAAGCCTTGAGAATGTTGTTAATATCAGTGCGCAGCTCGGATATCTGAATATTCCCGACAATGTGCTTATCAATGCGGATTTAATCAATAAATATCCTGCAGAAAACATTGTTATTATTACAACAGGCAGTCAGGGTGAGCCTATGTCGGCTCTCTCAAGAATGGCTTTCTCAGACCACAAAAAGGTTGAAATCTGTCCTAATGATTATGTTATTATTTCGGCAACCCCAATTCCCGGCAACGAAAAAACCGTCGGTAAGGTTGTTAATGAGCTTCTCAAACTCGGTGCACAGGTTATCTACGAAAAGATGTATGATGTCCATGTTTCGGGCCATGCCTGCCAGGAAGAGCTCAAGCTTATAATGGGACTTGTGAAACCCAGGTATTTTATTCCCGTGCATGGTGAGCAGAAGCATCTTCGCAAGCATGCCGCGATAGCCGAGGGTATGGGAATCCCAAAAGAAAACATCTTCATAGCTGATAACGGCTATGTTGCCGAAATGACAAGTAAAGCAATCAAAAGCGGTGCTCCCGTGCCTGCGGGTAAGGTTTTTGTTGACGGCTACGGAGTAGGCGATGTGGGAAGCGTTGTTTTGAGAGACAGAAAGCATCTCGGACAAGACGGTATTATTGTTGTTACCGCTTCAATCGATTACGAAACCGGTCAGCTCATTGCGGGTCCCGAGGTTGTTTCAAGAGGCTTTGTTTATGTTAAAGAAGCAGAGGAGCTTATTGAGCAGGCAAGAAAGGTAGCCGAGAAATCACTTGAAAACTGCTATTACAGCAATATCAGCGATATCGGTGCAATAAAAAATAAACTCAGAGATGCGGTTTCTCATTTTGTTTATGAGAAGACCAAGAGAAGTCCCATGATTCTTCCCATCATTATGGAGGTATAAATGAAATTCAAAGGTTTTTGGTATGACGGTTTGCTGATAGGTCTTGCTGCAAGTGTTTCGGCGGCGTTTATCGTTATGACTGCATTTGTGAAACCCGAGCTTGCCGTGTGCGAGGCGGTAGCCTTTGCTCTTGTGTGTCTTATAGCGGTCTACAGAGCTGTTTCGGCACACGGAAGATACAAGCGCTTTCTTATCAGAACGGCAAGAAAACTGGATTATACCGACCACAAGGTGCTTTCGAATTTTCCGTTTCCCGTTGCTGTCTGTGACGGTGAGGGATACATAAAGTGGTGCAGTGAGCAGTTTATCAACGAAATTTCCATGGGTGAGATAGTTGAAGCCGAAAAAATAGGAAGCTTTGCCAACAATAAAAGGTTTGACGATATAGTTGAAGAAGCGGAAACAAATGTATTCATCAATGACAGATATTACACTGTTTACAAAATTCCCTATCAGTCAAGCGGTGTTGAATATTACGCACTTTACTATCTCGATAACACAAAGCTGAAAATCACGGAGAATAAATACCGTAATTCAAGACCCAATGCGATTGTTTTCGAAATGGATAATCTTGACGATTCAAGAACGGATTTCCGTGACAGTGAAAAAACCGAAATCAAGAGCCGTATAGAAGCAGCTCTTGATGACTGGTCGGAAAAATACGGCAGCGTACTGAAAAAAATCAGTGACGACCGCTATATGATTGTTACCGAGCAGGAGAATATGAACAGAATGGTTGAAGATAAGTTTTCAATTCTCGAAACCGTTCGTTCATATGAATATAAAGAAAAGAAAACGGGCGTAACTCTCTCTGTAGGAGCTTCAACGGGCGAAAATATTAAAGATTGCGAAAAGCAGGCAAGAAAAGCGCTTGAAATGGCTCTCGGCAGAGGCGGCGACCAGGTTGCAATCAAAACGAATGACGGATACGATTTCATCGGCGGTGTTTCCAAAAGTGCTGAAAAACGTACAAAAGTCAGAAGCAGAGTTATAGGCTCAGCTCTTTCGGAGCTTATAAAATCAAGCAGCAATGTTATTGTTATGGGTCACTCATATACAGACCTTGATGCAATCGGTGCGGCAGTCGGCATTGCGTGTGCGGTGAAGAGCTTTGATAAACCTGTTTATATTGCAACCGATAAAAAGAAATCCCTTGCAACGGCTCTTATAGATAAACTTGAAGATGAAGGCATGGGTGAGCTGATAATCGGACAAGATACGGCTCTTGAACTGATGACAAAGAAAACTCTTCTTGTTGTTGCGGATACTCATATTGAAAGCTTTGTTGAATTCCCGAAGCTTTACGAAAAGGCTGAAACAAGAGTTATAATCGACCATCACAGACGTGCGGTAACCGACAATGACAAAGCGGTTATTTTTCACCTTGACCCGGGCGCATCGTCGGCTTGTGAAATGGTAACGGAGCTTTTGCAGTATATGAATACGGATATCGAGATTTCAAAAACCGTTGCCGAAGCATTACTTTCGGGTATTATGCTCGACACAAAGAATTTTGTTATCCGTGCAGGAGTAAGAACCTTTGAAGCAGCGGCATTCCTCAGGGATAAAAATGCGGATACCGTAAATGTCAAAAAGCTTTTTGCGAATTCACTTGAAGTCAACAAGCTGCGCACAAAGGTTATCGCATCGGCGGAAAGCTATATGAACTGTGCTGTTTCGGTTGCAGATTTCACTTCTCCCGATATCAGAATAATCTCAGCTCAGGCAGCAGACGAACTGCTGAATGTAAGCAATATCAAAGCTTCGTTTGTTGTGTATGAAACCTCGGGTACGGTAAATATCTCCGCAAGAAGCCTCGGAGATATCAATGTTCAGATTATAATGGAAGCTCTCGGCGGCGGCGGTCATCAGACGATGGCAGCTTGTCAGCTGAAAAAATGCAGTGTGGCAGAGGCAAAGTCAAAGCTTTATGCTGCAATAAAAGATTTTTTTGAAAAAAACTCATAAGGAGATAAAAAATATGAAAGTTGTATTGACACAGGATGTAAAAGGACTCGGAAAAAAAGGTGAGCTTGTTAACGCTTCGGACGGCTATGCAAGAAACTTCCTTTTCCCCAGAAAGCTTGCTGTAGAAGCAAATTCACAGGCTATGAGTGAGCTTAAGAACAGAGAAGCTGCGGAAAAACACCGTATTGATACCGAAATCGCAGCCGCAAAGGCAAACGCCGCAAAGATTGAAGGCAAAACTGTTAAACTTTCCGCAAAAGCAGGTGCAAACGGTAAGCTTTTCGGCTCTGTAACATCAAAGGATGTTGCGGCACTTATCACAAAACAGTTCGGAATTGAGCTTGATAAGCGCAAGGTTGTTGTTGAGGATATCAAATCCTTCGGTACATTCCCCGTTGAGGTCAAGCTTTATAACGGTATTTCAGCTTCAATGTTTGTAATGGTTGGTGAATAATTCAGATGGCAGATAACGGTTTGTTTTCACTTGACAATGTTCAGATGCCGTTCAGTCTTGAGGCTGAACAGGCGGTTCTGGGCAGTGTACTCAAGGACCCCTCATGTCTTTCTCAGGCCACGGTATACATAAAACCCGATTCGTTTTTCCTGCCTCAGCATAAAGAGATTTTCGAAACCATGATAACCCTTGATAATATGGGTCAGACCTTCGATGCTCTTATTGTTCTCAACGCACTTGTTCAGAAGGGTGTATATGAAAAAGGTGCGGGTAAAAATTATCTGTTTGAGCTTGCACAGATGGTGCCCTCAACGGAGAATATCGAAATGTACGCAAAAATTGTCCGTGAAAAGTCATATATGCGTACTCTTATCGAAATTTCGGGTAAAACAATAGAAGATGCTGTTGAGCAGAGAGATACTGCCGATGCACTTCTCGATAATGCGGAACAGCAGATATATAATATCCGTCAGGGTAAAACCTCGAATGCTCCCTCAAAGCTCAAAGATATAATTGTTAATGATGTTTTTGAAACATTGAGAAAAATTACGGGCGAGGACAAAGACCAATATAAAGGTTATACCACGGGTTATTCAGACCTTGATAAGATTCTGACGGGTCTTAACCGTTCCGACCTTGTGCTTATCGGTGCCCGACCTGCTATGGGTAAAACCAGCTTTGCCCTTAACCTTGCCCGCAATGTTGCTGCTGTCGGTAAAAGAAAAGTTCTCTTTTTCTCTCTGGAAATGACGAAGGCTCAGCTTGCAATGAGAGTTCTCGGCACTGAAGCCAGAGTATCCAGCATGAAAATGAGAAACGGCAATATTTCTGTTGACGAATGGAAGCGTCTCGGAATGGCTGCAGGTGCACTCAATGACTGCGAGCTTTATTTTGATGATACTTCAAGCATCACCGTTCCTGAAATGAAAGCGAAAACACGCCGTCTTGGCGGAGTTGACTGCGTTATTATCGATTATCTCGGTCTTATCAAGGGAAGCACAAGAACGGAAAACCGTGTTCAGGAAGTTTCCGAAATAACAAGGAATCTTAAAATGATGGCAAAAGACCTCAACATCCCCGTTGTTTGCTGTGCACAGCTTTCCAGAGGTACGGAAGGCAGAGGAAAGTCTCACAGACCTCAGCTTGCCGACCTTCGTGAATCAGGTTCAATCGAACAGGACGCAGACATAGTTATGATGCTTTATCGTCCCGACTATTATAAAGCCGAAAATGAAGATAATGATGACGGTGCAGAGCAACAGCCCGATGTAAATATTGCCGAAGTTCTTGTTGTTAAAAACCGTCACGGTGAAACGGGTACTGTTGAATTTGCATGGGACGGCGAGCATACCTTGTTCCTTCAGTTGGAGAAAGTTCACGATGATTGATAAAATCAGAGAAACAATCAAAAAATACAATATGATTCCCGAAGGCTCAACCGTTGTTTGTGCCGTTTCGGGAGGAAGCGATTCAATGGTGCTTCTCAACGCACTGAATACGCTGAAAAACGAATACGGACTCAGTCTCATCGCCGCTCATGTCAACCACGGTCTTCGCGGTGAAAGTGCAGACAGAGATGAAAAATTCGTAAAAAATTATTGTGATGAAAACGGAATTGAAATCCGTATTCTCAGAACTAATGTTGCTTTTCTTGCAAAGGAAAGCGGTACGGGACTGGAAGAGTGCGGAAGAAAAGTCAGATATGATTTTTTTAATTCTCTCGGAGATGATGTTGTTATCGCAACGGCACATAATCTCAGCGACAGAGTAGAAACATTTCTTTTCAATTTCACAAGAGGAAGTGCTCTGAGGGGATTGTGCTCCGTTCCGCCCGTCAGAGATAACATTATCCGCCCTCTTATCGATTGCTCAAAGGAAGAAATTCTTGATTTCTGCAAATCGAATTCAATTGAATATGTTACGGATGAAACCAATTCCGATGTCAAATATTCAAGAAACAGAATCAGACACAATGTTGTGTCTGAACTGAAAAAAATCAATCCCGCATTTGAAGCTTGCGCGGAAAGATGTATGGATTCCGTTAACGAGGATGAAAAATTCCTTTCATCTCTTGCCTATGACCTTTTGAAAAAGGCAGAGCTTGTAAACGGATTTGATGCGGTTATTCTTTCCGATGCTCCTGCGCCGATAAAAAAAAGAGCCGTTATTCTTATATGTGAAAAAACGGCTTCCGTAACTCCGGAGCAGAAGTTTATCGGCAGAATATGCGATATTCTTGAAAACGGCGGTAAAATTCAGATTAACGGCGGTGTTACCGTCAGAGTCAGAAAAGGAATTCTGGATTTTCCTTCCGAAGGTGTTGAAAAATCAAAAACCGAAATCAACGGAAGTACTGTTGTTTTCGGAAACAAATCAATCAGCATCAGAAAAGCTGATATTAACGAAACAAATAATTTACAAAATGTTTCCAAACAGGACTTGGAATATTATCTTGATTATGATAAGATAGTCGGAAAGGTTTGTGTGCGGAGCCGTGAAGCGGGAGATAAGATAACGCTGAATTCACGCAACTGCACCAAAACACTGAAAAAACTATTTAACGAAATGGAAATTCTGCCTGAAAACAGAAACAACATTGCGGTTTTCAGTGATGACTGCGGTGTTATTCTTGTTGAAGGTGCAGGTATTGATAAAAGAGTTGCTGTTAATGACAGCACCCGCAAAATATTGCTCATAAAGATTATGGGTTGTGAAAGGAAAAGCGGTAATGATTAACGATATCGAAAAAGTATATTACAGCGAAGAAACCCTTAATGAAATCGTTGAACGCCTCGGTAAACAGATAAGCGAAGATTATAAGGACAAAAACCTTCTTCTTGTAAGCGTGCTTAAAGGTTCTGTTGTTTTTATGGCAGACCTTATGCGTGCAATAACCGTACCCTGTGCAATCGATTTCATGTGTGTTTCAAGCTATGCCAACAAAACCGAATCTTCGGGTGTTGTTAAGATTGTCAAAGACCTTGATATTAATCTTGAGGGATGGGATGTTCTTATTGTTGAGGATATTCTTGATTCCGGAAAAACTCTCAGCTATATCAAAAAAATTCTTCTTTCAAGAAATCCAAAGAGCTTAAGAATCTGTACTCTGCTCGACAAACCCGAACGCAGAGTTGCGAAGGATGTTTTTGCGGATTATTCGGGTGCTGAAGTTCCCGATGAGTTTGTTGTGGGATACGGACTTGATTACGATGAAAAATATAGGAATCTTCCGTTTATCGGAGTTCTTAAAAGAGAGATATACGAATAAACAATATTTGCAATCCTATGGGGAAAGCTAAATTAAGGAGTGATTATTCCAATTGAATATGAAAAACAATAATTCAGGCAATGTAAAGAAAAAGCTGATAACGCTTTTGCCCTACATTCTTATTCCTGCAATGCTGATTTTCGGACTTACATTCTATATCAATAATCAGTCGCAGGAAAAAACCGAATATTATGAGCTTGTTGCTCTGTTTGATGAGGGCAAGGTAACGGATTATAACCTCAACCTCAGCAGCGGTGCGCTCAGATATCATGTTGAGGGTGACAAACAGGAAAAAAATTATACCGTTCCCAACGTAAGCCTCTTTATTGAGGATATTCACGAGAATGTCATAAAGCATAACCGTGAAAATCCCGATGCACAAATCGGTGCAGACTATGTTGCCGGCTCAACGGGTCAGTGGCTCTATAATATTGTTCCCACTCTTCTTCTGCTTGCAGTAATGGGAGTTCTGACCTTTGTTATGTTCAAGCGTATGAACCAGACCATGACAAACGAAAATAACCGTACCATGAGCTTTGGCAAGGCAAGAATCAAGCAGGCAAAAGACGAAAAAAGAAAAACAACATTCAAGGATGTTGCAGGCGCAGACGAAGAAAAAGAAGAGCTTGAGGAAATTGTTGAATTTCTCAAGAATCCCAATAAATTCGATTCTCTCGGTGCAAGAATACCCAAGGGCGTTCTCCTTGTAGGCCCTCCGGGAACCGGTAAAACCCTTCTTGCAAGAGCGGTTGCAGGCGAAGCGGATGTTCCCTTCTTCTCAATTTCCGGTTCGGATTTCGTTGAAATGTATGTCGGTGTCGGTGCATCAAGAGTCCGTGACCTCTTTGACCAGGCAAAGAAAAGCTCACCTTCAATCATTTTCATTGATGAAATCGATGCCGTAGGCCGTCACAGAGGTGCCGGCATGGGCGGCGGACATGACGAAAGAGAGCAGACTCTTAATCAGCTGCTTGTTGAAATGGACGGCTTCGGAGCAAACGAAGGTGTTATCGTTATTGCGGCAACCAACCGTCCTGATATCCTTGACCCCGCTCTTCTTCGCCCAGGCAGATTTGACCGTCAGGTAACCGTTAACTATCCCGATGTCAAGGGCAGAATAGAAATCCTTAAAGTTCATGCAAAGGGAAAGCCAATCGGACCTGATGTTGACCTTAAGAGCATTGCACACGCAACCGTAGGCTTTACGGGTGCCGACCTTGAAAATCTTCTTAATGAGGCTGCGCTTCTTGCTGCAAGACAGGATAAAAAGGCAATTACAATGGAAGAAATCGACGAAGCATCTCTTAAGGTACAGGTAGGCTCAGAAAAGAAGTCGCATAAGATGACGGAAAAGGAAAAGAAGCTTACCGCATACCATGAAGCAGGCCACGCCGTTTCAAGATTCTATCTTGAACATGTTGACCCCGTTTATCAGATTTCCGTTATTCCCAGAGGCATGGCAGGGGGATATACCCTCTACAGACCCGTTGAGGATAAGAATTATACAACCAAGAACGAGATGCTCGACAGCCTTGTAAGTCTTCTCGGCGGACGAGTTGCAGAAGCTCTTGTTCTGGGCGATATTTCAACAGGTGCATCAAGTGATATTGAAAGAGCAACAGAAATCGCAAGAAGCATGGTAACCAAATACGGCATGAGCGAAAAGCTCGGACCTATTTCTTTCGGCGGAGAAAATCATCAGGTTTTCCTCGGAAAAGACTACAATAATGTACGCAATTATTCAGAAAGCGTTGCTTCTCAGATTGACGCAGAAATAGAAGATATCATCAGAAATGCATATGAACGAACTGAAAAGATTCTTTCAGATCATATGGATAAACTTCATCTTATTGCACAGAAGCTCTTTGAGGATGAAAAGATGTCAGGCGAGGAATTTGCTGCATATATGTCCGAAACAGCTTCAGCAGTAACAGAAAGCGAAGCATCAGAATAATAATTCAAACCCGCTTACGGATTTTCCGCAGGCGGGTTCGGTTTTGTTGGATAAAATCCGGATTTTGTCCGAATGGTATTCATTGACAATGATTTTTCGGTCTGCTAAAATATAATCATCCAATAAAACGGAAACGGAGGCATAGTCAATGAAAAAAATAATCAGCGTAATTTTATCTGTTGTTATGATTTTTACTATGTTTACAACTGCGGCGTTCGCCGGCAAAGCTGAAAATATTGTTGAGCATGACGGAAAAACATATAATCTCACAAACAATCATCCCTGGGTATTTGTTCACGGAATGGGCGGCTGGGATTATTTCGACGGCGGAAAAGAAGCCTATTGGGGTGGTTGGGCAGATTCCGAGGGGGATGTCATAGCTCTCTACAACAGCCACGGAGTTGAAGCCTATGCTGCTGTTGTAGGTCCTTTCAGCAGTGCATGGGACAGAGCGTGCGAGCTTTTTGCTCAGCTTACGGGTACGGTTGTTGATTACGGTGAAGCTCACTCAAAGGCTCATAATCACGATCGCTACGGTTATGATTATACAGATAAATGTCTTATGGGTAAACCGTGGGACTGTGAAAGTGCAATAAACCTTGTCGGTCACAGCTTTGGCGGTCCGACTGTAAGACTTTTCACTTCGCTTCTTGCTTACGGCGATGAAGAGGAAATCGCCGCAACAGGTGAAAAAACCTCTCCTCTTTTTAAAGGCGGATATAAGAATGCCGTTCATTCGGTTGTAACCTTTTCGGGCGTTCATAACGGTTCACCCATTGCAAATCTTATCCATGATTCCTTCCTGATGCCTGTTGTTATAGGTGTTCTTAATTTGGCGGGTGCGATTTTCGGACACAATGTACTGATGTGGGATCTTCAGATGGGTCATCTCGGACTCACTCCGAAACAGAATGAAGAAAGAGCAAAATTCAGCTTTGCAACCATCAGAAATGTTGTTGAAAGTCAGGATAACTGCGGATACGATATGACTCTCAGAGGTGCGGTTGAACTTAATAAGAAAATAAAAACCGTAGACAGTGTTTATTATTATTCATATTCCTGTAACTCAAGTCAAAAAACAGTTTTCGGAACATATGTGCCTATCATCTCAAATTTTGTGATGTTTTTCCCGACATCATTCTATATAGGTGCAACGGAAGGCAAGACAATTGACGGCATTTACATGGATGAAACTTGGGCAAAGAATGACGGAATTGTTCCTCTTGCAAGTGCTCTTTATCCGTCAACGGATGCAGAAACTGCAAAAAGCTATGAAGAAGTGATTAATTCAGGGGAAGAAATCAAACCCGGAGTGTGGTATTATATGCCCACAATGGAAGGGTTTGACCACTTCGATTTTTGCGGCACAATAGATTATCCCACTTGCTTCGAGGATTTCTATTTCAGACTCGTTGAAACAATCAATGCAGCATAAAAACAGCCGGGGTGAAATTGAGTTTTCATCCCGGCTTTGTTATCATTTTTTTAAGATTTTACCGGTTATCATACAGATAATAAAGCAGACAATATCCGCAGCAACGATTGTTGAGCCTACGGGAGTGCCGTGAACAATGGAAATCAGTATTCCCGATACGGCACAAGCAACGGAAATAACAGCAGAACTGATTATAACCGATAAAAAGCTTTTGAAAATTCTCATAGCTGAAAGAGCAGGGAAGATAATCAGAGCAGAAATGAGAAGAGCTCCAACAAGATTCATCGCAAGAACGATTACAACTGCCGTAACAACAGCAATAAGGATATTGTATGCTTTGGTTTTTGTACCCGTTGCAGATGCGAAGTTTTCATCGAATGTAACTGCAAATATTTTATGATAGAATACAACGAAAACAAAAATAACAATTGCCGCAAGAATGCCGCAGAGCCTGACATCCGATTCAGAAAGAGTGAGAATTGATGTTGAGCCGAAAAGAGTTGTGCAGACATCTCCGCTGACATTCGATGATGCAGAGAAAATATTGAGCAGAAGATATCCGAGTGCAAGAGCGCCGACGGAAATCATGGCTATTGCCGCATCACCCTTGATTTTTGAGTTTCCGTTGAGTCCGAGAAGAATAACGGCTGCAACGATTGTTATCGGCAGCGCAACGGTCATAGGTGCCAAGCTGCAAACGGTTGCGATTGCCATTGCACCGAAGGCGACGTGCGAAAGACCGTCACCAATCATGGAATATCGTTTTAAAACAAGAGTAACGCCAAGCAAGGCGGCACAAAGTGAAATCAGAACACCTGCAATAAGTGCATATCTGACGAAAGGATAATTAAAATATGAAATGATTTCGTTCATTATCTGTTACCTCCTTTTGATGAAAAAGAAAGGTAAACATCACTGTTAACATAATCCTCTTTTGTGCCGAAAAATAAAGGCTCATGGCTGATGTGAAGAATATGAGTTGCATATTCAGCTGCCGCATTTATATCGTGAGAAACCATTATAACCGTGATACCTTCACGGTTTATTTGGCTTATAAGCCGGTAGAGATTTTGTGTAACAAGAGGATCAAGACCCGCAACGGGTTCGTCGAGCACAAGAAGCTTTTTTGTTGCGCACAGTGCTCTTGCAAGAAGAACACGCTGCTGCTGACCGCCCGAAAGTTCACGGTAGCATTTTTTTGCAATATCGTATATGCCGAGTTTTTTCATGTTTTTATCAGCAAGAGCTTTTTGTGATTTAGAGTAAAACGGTCGGAATCCGCAGGAATTAATGCATCCGGAAAGAACGATTTCTCTTACCGATGCAGGAAAATCCTTCTGAACCTCGGTCTGCTGAGGCAGATAGCCGATTTCGTTCTGCTTAAGACCGTCAGAAAATTCTATTTTACCGTTTATTAAGTGCTTCTGACCAAGAATTGTTTTCATAAGGGTGCTTTTACCTGAGCCGTTTTCGCCGACAATGCAAAGGTAATCGCCCTTTTCAACCCTGAAATCAAGGTTGGAAACAATCGGATTTCCCTCGTAGCCGAGAGAAACGCCGCTTACATTTAAAAGAGCCATCAGTTAAGTGCCTCCGTAAGAATTTCAAGATTTGATTTCATTATATCAAGATAATTTGTGCCTTGATTGATATCTGCCATCGATACCGACTGGCAGGAATTCATCGATAAGATTTTTGCTCCGCTTTCTGAACTTACGGTTTCTGCAATCGAGCCTTCCGAATTATCAATTATCAGCACGGCAGGAAGTGAAAGTTCTTTGGTTTTATCGATAAGATAAGCAAGTGTTTCAAAGCTTGCTTCGCTTTCCGATGAACAGCCTGCAAATGCAGCGTGATATGTCAGTTTATAATCCTCAACAAGATAACGGAAAGGGAATCTGTCTGCAAACAGAAGAACATTTCTTTTTGCGGAATTAACAACCGATTGATATTGATTATCAAGTTCATTCAACTCGGAAATATAATTTTTTGCGTTTGATTTGTATGCTTCCGAGTTTACGGAATCGATTTCACAAACGGCATCACAAAGCTTTTTTGTTATTGTTACCGCATTTCTGAGCGAAAGCCAGATATGTTCATCTTCGCCGTTATGGTCTCCGCTGTGAGTTTCGCCGCCATCGTGGCTGTGATTATGCTCCATACCTGCAACATATTCCTCTTTATATGTTTCCACCAGATCCATAAGAGCAATAGTTTTTAGTTCGGGATTGTTTGCGGACCTGAGTGCACCATCAACCCATTTATCCGAGTTTCCTCCAACATAAACAAACAAATCAGAACTTCCGATTTTTATGATATCCTGTGCAGTGGGTTCATAGCTGTGAAGATCTGCACCGTTGTCAAGAAGTAAGGTTAGAGCATCATCATTTCCGAGAATGTTTTTCAAAAAATCATACTGAGGAAATGTTGTGCACACAATGCTCAGACCGTCTGCCTTGAGTTCTTCGTTTTTGCAGGCAGAAAGGGGGAGCGAAAGAATTAATGTAATTAATAATACCAAAATAATTTTTTTCATTGTTTCCTCCATGGGATTATTCCTTGCAGGTGTTGCATCTGCCAAGCAAAACCGTGTGGCTGTCAATTTCAAAGCCGGTGTTGTTTTTTATGTCATTCTGCATATGAACCGTGGTTGTGTGGTCAAGATGATAAACCTTTCCGCAGTCGGTGCACTTCATATGAAGATGGCCCTCACATTTTTCGTTATTGATAAACTGATAAACAAAGCTTCTGCTGTTGCCCTTAACGGAGCGGTGAACAAGACCGTCTTCAACAAGCTTTGTCATGAGTCTGTATGCAGTGCTCTGACTGATTTCTTCATTCATTTCATTTATGATTTCTTCTATTGTAAAGCTTTTATCACTGTTTGCCTGCAAAAAATCAATAAGACTTTTTCGCTGATGAGTATTGTAGATTCTCATTTTTTGCTCTCCTTTGAATTTGAGAATAACTCCTAAATCATTATACATATTTATGAAGCAAAGTCAATATTTTGGTTGACTTTAAATGTAAATTGATATAAAATAATTACATTATAATTAATCGGAGGTATTGAAATGAAAAAAGTTATTTCAATCATGCTTGCACTTGTTATGATTTTCAGTGCATTCACACTCGGCGCATCGGCTTTTGATTTTGAAAATCCCCTTAAGTTTAAAAACGGTGAATTCAAGATTATGCATATTTGTGACTGTCAGGACGGTTATCCTGCAATCGAAACAATGCTTAAGTTTATCGATGCCGCACTCAAAGAGTATCAGCCCGATATCGTTGTTCTCGGCGGTGATAACACTGTAGGTCCCAAGAAAACGAAAGCAAAGGCAATCGAAGAGCTCTGCAATGTTTTTGTTGAAAACAAAACATATTTCACACTTGTTTTCGGTAACCATGACCGTGAGCAGGAAGTTGAAAATGACGAGCTTCTTCCGATGTATCAGCTTTATGGTAAGGGTTACTGCCTTGCATATGACGAAGTTCCTTCGCTTCACGGAACAGCAACCCACAACCTTCCTGTTATGAGTTCCGACGGAACAAAGGTTAAGTTTAATCTCTGGATGTTTGATTCGGGTTCGCATTATATCGATGAAAACGGCAATGATCTCGGTATTTATGACTGCGTAAGAGAAGACCAGATTGAATGGTATCAGGCAAAGAGCAAGGCTCTTGAAACTCTTGCAGGCGGTAAGGTTCCTTCGCTTGCATTCCAGCACATAGTTGTGGGCGAAGTATATGAGGCACTTTTCCATGAATCTGCTGTTGACCTCGGTGTACTCACTCCCAAAGCAAACGGAAAGATTTATTCATTCTTCCCCAAGACTGAAAACATTCAGGATGGTTTCCTCTTTGAATTCCCTTGCCCCAGCGAAAAGAATCACGGTCAGTTTGACGCAATGGTAAAGGGCGGCGACGTTCTTGCTGTTTTCTCGGGCCATGATCACCTTAACAGCTACACAACAGAGCTTGACGGCGTTAAGATTATCAACACTCCCGGTGCAACATATAACTCATACGGTAACGATATCGTAAGAGGTGTGAGAATGATTACCGTAAAAGAAGATAACACATGGGATTTTGAAACAGAGGTTGTAACAATCAGCCAGTTTGCACTTGACAACAAGGATTTTGCAGAGGATGCAGAAATCGACACATTCACAGCATCTCTTATGCTTACTCTCGGCGATATCCTTCTTGCACTCAACAATCTTACCAAAGGCGTTTCATCAATTATCTCATTGATTTTTGCATAAAAAAAACACAGGAGCTGTCTCATGTGAGACGGCTCCTGCTTTTTGCTATGACCAATGCAACATAAATAAATGAAATAAACATTATGCAGAAGGTACGGTATCCTGATGCCCATACCGTAGGAGAAAAGCCCATCAGCATTCTTGAACCGAGTCCGAGCAGAAAAGCACTTTCCGCAAAAAGCTTTTGTTCCGTATCTTCAATCAGACTCCATATGCAGAACATCAGAATTATTAATATAATTATAAAAATGATGTCAACAACAGGTTCAAAAGAATAAAATGCTTTGGTCATTCTGAAATGCTTTAAATCGCCTGCGATACTGTTTTCGGTGAACAATGAGGCTGTGCCGAAAATGAGGGAATAAACAACGGGAATGCAAGATAAGGTTTTGATTAGTGTTGATTTTTTCTTTTTGAAACACATGAAAGCCAGAAACAAAGCAAAAACAATAAATCCGGCAAACGCAAAACGTGTTTCCATGGTCATACAATAGAATGTTGATGAAAAACCGAGTTCGGTTTTTTCAAAGAAATTCAGCTTATCAAAATCCGGAAAATATCTGCCTGATTCTCTGGTGAACCGTGAATTATCTCCGGTAAAATTAAGTGAAAGAGAATACAATGCCCCCGAAAGGGTTATCAAAAACTGAAGAATGATATATGGTTTGAAGGTTTTCCTGAATAAAAAATAAATGTTTGCAAAAAGGAAAACGGCAAGCAAAACAGCACACATCTGTTGCATATTGGTTGAATATATGAGAAGCGGAACAAGCAAAATAAGAAGAATGGGATTGCTTTTTCTGCCACAGCATGAATTAATCAAAGGTAACAGATTAAGAATGCCGAAGGTTACGGCCCAAAGATAATTGACCGTTGTTGCAACGAATCCCGCATCAACCATAATCATTGTCGGGAAAATAACAGAAGCACAAACAAAAACTATGCTTTTTTTATCTGAAATAACAGGTGTGGTTTTGATTATTGAAAAAGACAATAATGAAAGAATGAGCGGATTGAAAATACGCCACAGCCATTGATTGCGGATTAATATATATGTCATGCCGTCGGTAAAAGGTCTTGCACTGCCGTTCAAAAAGGTCAGAATATCGGTATTTGCAGTTTTTTTCATGAAAACGGCATCGTCTGCCCAGTTCAAAGGTAAAAATATATGTACAAACAGGGCAATCAAAAAGAAAATTATGTATATTTTGTTTTTATTAAAAAATGTAAAAACTTTTTCTTTCATATAATCCCTCCGATGTCATCTGCTTAATTATATCATATGAAAATAAAATATCAAGAAAAAAGGAACGGCAAAACCGTTCCTGATTTTTATGCTTTTGATGCGAGATATGCGGCGCCGAGCTTATTTGCATCGTTGCCCATTTGTGCCTTGACAACTTTAACATTTCTGAAACTGTTCATCAGAGTTTTCTGAAGCTTTGTGTTGATTTCATCGGTAATATATGCCTCGTTCATTATTCCGCCACCGGCAACAATAAGCGTTGGGTTAAAAATATAAACAAGACTCTTAAGCCCGATAACGATTTCATCAATCCAATCGTCAATCAGCTTTCTGATGTCGGGATTGCTGAAATTTTCGAAAACTTCTTTGCCATTTACGGGTCTGCCGAAAAATTCGCTTACGGAATTGACAAGTGCACTTGCCGATGCGTATACTTCATAGCATCCGTTTCCGCCGCAGGTACAGCTTTTTCCATCTGCATGAGTTATCATATGACCGAATTCGCCTGCGGAAAACGAACTGCCCGTGAAAAGTCTGCCGTTAAGGAAAACCGCACCGCCTATGCCCGTGCCGTAGGTAAGGCATATAAAATCGGAGCATCCCTTAGCCGCACCGAAAACGGCTTCACCTATTGCAGCTGAGTTTACATCGTTTTCAACCGCCGTAGGAATACCTGTTTCGGTTTCGATTATTTCTTTGATTTTTGTTCCCGTATATCCGGGGATACTGTCGGTTGCAAAAATAATTTCGCCCTTGACGCTGTTAACCTGACCTGCGGTAGAAATTCCGATTCTGTCAATGCCGTCAAAGGTTTTGATAATCTCAACAATGCGTTGGATTATTCTTTTTCCGCCTTCACGGGCGTTGGTAGGAACGGATTTGCTTTCAGAAAGATTGAAGTTTTCATCGCAAAGGGCGTATTTTATTTCTGTTCCGCCGATATCAAAGGCGAGGATTCTCATTTGCTTTCCTCCAGAGCCTTAACAAAGCGTTTTGTGATATCCATCGGTCTTGTTATGGCAGTACCAACAACCGCCGCATGAGCACCGTTTCTGAATGCTTCAACCAGCTGTTCGGGCACCCAGATTCCGCCCTCTGCAATAACTGTTGCGCCAAGCTCTTCCTTATATCTTCTCATAAGGTTGAAATCGGGCAGGGGAGTGCCTTTGGTGTAAGGTGTATAGCCGCTCATGGTTGTGCCGAGAAGGTCAAAACCAAGCTCAAGAGCAAGCTTGCCTTCTTCAAAGCAGCTTGTATCGGCCATAAATAACTGGTCGGGATACTTGGCTCTTACCTCTTTGAAGAATTCCTCAAAACTAACTCCGCCCGGTCTTACTCTGTTTGTTGCATCAAGTGCAATAATTTCGCATCCGATTTCAACAAGAGCATCAACTTCCTTCATGGTGGGAGTGATGTAAACATCGCTGTCGGGGTATTCTTCTTTGATGATGCCGATAATCGGCAGGCTAACTCTTTCCCTGATAGCCAAAATGTCAACAACAGTATTTGCCCTGATTCCTACGGCACCGCCGAGGAGTGCGGCATAAGCCATTTTGCTCATTATGTAGCTGTCATATAATGGCTCTGTTGACAAGGCTTGACAGGAAACTATGAGTCCGCCTTTGATTTGTTCAAGAATTTGAGTGTTTGTTAATTTTTCCATGTTTAAAATTATATCACAAAAAGTGACGGTTTTCAATACTTTGGCACTTGTTTATTTTGTTGTTATATGTTAGAATTAACCGAACACAAAGATATTTGGAGGAAAAACCGATGGAAGAACCCAAAGCGTATCTGAAACACAGAGGAACTCTTTGTTTTCTGTTTAATTTTTTATTTAAGCCAACAATAATAGACAACGAAAAGATTCCCGAAGACGGAAGAATTGTTATTGCGGGTAACCACACTCATTTCATGGACTGTATAACTGTAGCTGCGTCAACGGAAAGAGTTGTTCATTTTCTTGCAAAAAGTGAGCTTTCCGAACCTCCTCTCAGAAGGTTTTTTGTGCCGTTCGGAATAATACCCGTTCACAGGGAACGCAAGGATAAGGAAGCGCTTGAAAGTGCAATTGAAGTTCTTGAAGATGATAAGGTTATCGGGCTTTTCCCCGAGGGAAAGGTCAACGATGCAAGAGGAACGCTTCTTCCCTTTAAATTCGGTGCTGTAAAAATGGCACACGAAACAAACTCAAGAATTGTTCCGTTTGTTATTACGGGCAGATACAAATTCTTCAGAAAGAGCATTACTATTCAGTTCTTTGATCCCGTAACCGTTTCCGATAATCTTGAGGAAACAAACAATAAAATCTGGAATATTGTTAATGACGGGCTTCAGAAGGCAAAAACAACAAAATAAAAAATACCCGATGTTCTGCAAAACGCAAAACATCGGGATTTTTTATTGCCAAGTCCAAAGGGAATAAAAGCTGTTAATTTTGGAAATTATAGCTTCTTTTTGTCCGTTTTTCTCAACAATATGCAGACTTCCCATCTGTTCATCTTCCAGACGGGTATAACCTTCGTTTTCAAGATACTCAAAAAAGCTGTTTATATCTCTGCTTTCAGAAACAATGATTCTCGGAGATTCCTGAACTTCAACATATTCCGCATCGGTGAGATAAAGTTTCGCAAGTGAAACCGCAACGGCAATCGAATTGTGAGTGTGAAATTTTGTTAACGAAACAACGGAAGCAACGGCAAATAAAGCAATTATACAAATAACTGAAATAATTATTTTTATCTTTTTATTTTTCATTTTTCCTTCTCTATTTTATATACTGTATTTTGCTTTGTAATTCATGTATTTTTCTTTGAAATCAGGGTTATCGGTTTCTTTGTAATCGTTAAGATACTGGTGAATGTCAAAAACAGAATCGGAAATTCTGATAACACAAACCGCAATATTGGAGCAATGGTCGGAAACTCTTTCGTAGTTTGTAATCAGGTCTGAAAGAATAAAGCCCATTTCTATTGTACAGTTGCCGCCGGTAAGACGGGTAATGTGCCTTGCCTTTATTTTCTTCAGCAGGCCGTCAATAACCTGTTCAAGAGGTTCAACTTCAAGTGCAAGTGACGGATTGTTTTCTTCGAATGCTTTTCTTGTGGTTGCAAGAATTTCTCTGATTGCATTTTCAACAACCGCAAGCTCTTTTTTTGCTTCATCGGAAAAACTGATGCCTTTTTCACTCAGTTCTTTTGCGGTTTTCATGATATTAACAGCATGGTCGCCGATTCTCTCAAAATCACCTATAGCGTGGAGCAGAGTTGAAACCGTGTTGCTGTCTTCGTTTGTGAGTTCCTGTGCGGAAACCTTAACAAGAAATGTTCCGAGTTTATCTTCGTAATCGTCAAGAATTCCTTCGTTTTCAACAATTTTATCCGCAAGTTCCGAATCGTAATCGGAAACAAGTGAAACAGAATCAAGCAACGTTTCCGTTGCGGTCTGAGCCATTTTTACCGTGCAGTTACGGCATTCCGAAACGGCAAGTGCAGGTGTGAAAAGAAGTCTTTCATCAATGAAGGTTTCATTTGTTTTCTCGTCTTTATCTTTAACTGTAATGATTGCGAGTTTTTCAAGCAGTTTTGAGAATGGGAAAAGGACGATTGTTGTTGCAATGTTGAAAATGCTGTGAACAATCGCAATTCCTGCAGGGTCGATTGATGAGTCTGCAAACGCAAAATCAAATACAGCATTTGCACCGTAAAACACTGAAAGCAGAATCGCAGTTCCTATAAGGTTAAAGTAAACATGAACAACCGAAACACGCTTTGCGTTTTTGCTTACACCTATGCTCGAAATAACGGCGGTGATACAAGTGCCGATATTCTGACCCATGATAATTGGAATTGCCATATTATAGGATAATGCACCGGTAAGCGAGAGAGCCTGAAGAATACCTACTGTTGCTGATGAGCTCTGAATAACAGCGGTCATAACAATACCAACAGCAAGACCGAGGAGAGGGTTGTTGAACATAACCATAAGATTGCGGAATTCTTCCATTTCAGCAAGAGGTGACATCGAGTCGCTCATGAATTCCATGCCGAACATAAGAACTGCAAATCCCATGCAGATGCTTCCTATATCCTTTGAACGCTGCTTTTTTGCAACCATAATAAGAAGAATGCCGATGAATGCAATAATCGGAGAAAAAGATGAGGGCTTGAGAAGGCTGATAAAGATATTATCGCTTTCTATTCCCGCAAGGCTCAGAAGCCAGGCTGTTACGGTTGTACCTATATTTGAACCCATGATAACACCGATAGCCTGTCCGAGCTGCATTATACCTGAATTAACAAGACCCACAAGCATAACCGTAACGGCAGATGATGACTGGATGGTTGCGGTTATACCTATTCCGAGAGCAAGTGCTTTAATTGGTTTATCGGTCATTATACGCAGTATCTTCTCAAGCTTTCCGCCTGCGGTTTTTTCAAGACCGTTTGACATTGTGCTCATACCGAAAAGGAACAGAGCGAGTCCGCCCAGAAGGGTGAATACATTCAGTATGCTCATGATTATTACCTCCGCTGATTATCTGATTCAAATATAAAACAATTTATTTGCAAAATCAACAATATTCCGTAATGTTTTTATTTTTTGTTCATTTTATATTCTAAACCTTGAATCAAGTGAATAAGATTTAGCGAAAGAGAGTGTTGATATGGTTATAAAATACAGAAAAGCGATTGCATGGATTCTGTTCAGTGCGGTTTGTTTGCTGTTGTCGGTTTCCGCGAGTCTGAATTATATTGATGTTTCTGCGGATAACAAAGGAGTCAGACTGCCTGTTATCATGTATCACCAGCTCACGAAATACGAGTCAAAAACCGGTAAATATGTTCTGACCCTTGAACAGTTTGAAAAAGATTTAAAATATCTTAAGAATAACGGATATGAAACCGTAACAATAGGAGAGCTTATTGAGTTTTCGGAAGGCAGAACAAATATTAAAGAAAAATCTGTTCTCATAACGTTTGATGACGGCAACGAAACTCTTTATGAATATGCAATGCCTTTGCTGAAAAAATATGGATTTACTGCAGTTGGATTTGTTGTGGGGGCACTTGCTGACAGATACACGGAGCTTGACGACCATAATCTCAATTATTCTAACCTGAACTGGCAGGAAATAAAAGTGATGAGCGAAGAA
Organism: Acutalibacteraceae bacterium; assembly: GCA_045602905.1. Taxonomy (GTDB): domain Bacteria; phylum Bacillota; class Clostridia; order Oscillospirales; family Acutalibacteraceae; genus CAG-177. The sequence continues at coordinate 3,616 of JAZSCL010000093.1, read as the reverse complement.
AATATAATTGATATCCAGAGCCATTCTTTTGATTTGCATAAAAACACCGCTGAGCGTTCGGGAGTAAAAAAGAAAAAAAGCGAAACAATTGAGCAATATCGTGAATTTTTAAGCAATGATTCGGCAAAAATGAAAATGAAGATGCTTGAACATACGGGCAAAGCTCCCGTTGCGTTTGCTTATCCTTTCGGGAGTTACAGTCCCGAAAGCGAAGATATCCTTAAAGAAAACGGATTAAAAGCTGTTTTTACTTGTGAAGAGAGAGTAAACATAATAAAAAAAGCCAAGCCCGAATGTCTTTTCGGGCTCGGCAGATATAACAGACCAAGCGGTATAAGCTCCGAGAGCTTCTTTGAAAAAATGGGAATTTAACCGAGAATCTTTTCAATTGCGGCAATTTCGACGCAAAGGCAAAGAATCTCAACCGCCTTGCAGAGTTCGTCCCTTGACGGGAAGGTGGGGGCAATGCGGATATTTTTATCTTCAGGATCTTTACCGTAGGGGAAGGTCGCACCGGCACCGGTAAGGGTTACGCCTGCTTCCTTGCAAAGAGCAACGGTTCTTTTGGCACAGCCGCCGTATACATCAAGGCTGATGAAGTAGCCGCCGTTGGGATTTGTCCATTCGGCAATTCCCTTACCTGCGAGGTTCTTTTCAAAAGCTGAAAGAACGGCATCAAACTTGGGTTTGAGAATCTCCGCATGTCGAAGCATATGCTTATTGATTCCGTCAAGATTTCTGAAGTAGTTTGCATGGCGGAGCATATTGATTTTATCGTAGCCGATTGACTGAATAGTCATTCTCTTCTTGATAGCGGCAACATTTGCATCGGATGCGGCAAGAGCTGAAACTCCTGCCCCGGGGAAGGAAATCTTTGATGTTGAGGTTACTTCAATGAACATATCCTCTGAACCGTATTCTTTTGCTGCTTCAAAAATATTGGCAAGCTTATCGTGACTATCGTTTATGTGATGAACACAGTATGCATTGTCCCAGATAACTCTGAAATCTTTTGCGGCAGGCTTAAGAGCGGCAAATCGGCGAACGGTTTCATCTGAATAAGTGATACCCGTGGGGTTTGAATACATGGGAACACAGATGATTCCCTTAACCTTTTCATCTTTGATAAGCTCATCAATCATATCCATGTCGGGACCGTTTTCATTTGTGGGAACATTAATCATTTCAATGCCGAAATGCTCAAGAATTCCGAAATGTCTGTCATAACCGGGAACGGGACAAAGGAATTTGATTCCGCTTTGTACAGCCCAGGGCTCAGCACCGGAGCCGAAAATCATGCACTGTTCGATGTAGTCATACATAATTGTGAGGCTTGCGTTACCGAAAACAATAACATTCTTGATGTCAACATCGAAAACCTCTGCGAATATGCTCTTAATTTCAGGAATACCGTCAAGAATGCCATAGTTACGGACATCGAATCCGTTTGATGTTTTGAAATTACCGAGAATAGCGGGGTCAAGCATATCGTTTGAGATTTCAAGCTGGTCTGAACCCGGTTTGCCTCTTGACATATCAAGAGATAGACCCAACGCTTTGTATGAGTTATATTTTTCCGTAAGAACAGAAAGTCTTTCGCTGAGCTGTTCACGTGATAAATTCTGAATGTTCATCTTTGTAAACCTCCGAGATTAAATGCTAAATCCTGTATATTCTATAATATATGTGTTGATTTTGCAAGTGTTATTTTCAAATCTTGCAAAAATTTGTGGTTTTGCACTATGTAACAGGGGTTTTTCTGCATTTTTGTGATATATTTATATGCAAATTCTTGAAAAATCCGAGAAATATTTTATATTATTAATAGACCTCAATGCCGTTTTAAGCATCTTATAAATGAAAGTTCAAAGAGAGGAATGAAAAGTTTCGTGAAATTCAGAATGAATATAGGTTTAAAATATCATGAGGAAGCTGAGTTTTTACCGTATGTTATTAAATCAATCAAAAAGCACGGTATTATTATGATTGAATTTGAGGAAAAGGATGCTTTGGAAATAAGAAGAATCTGTCTCAACTCAATAAAAGATGAATATAAATCTTCACTCAAGGAAGATAAAGTCGGTGTTGCGGGGAAAGACAAGCAGTTTTATATAATTGATGCAAACGGCATAAAAAAGGCAGACTTTACCGCATCAACAAGCTTCAGTCTGATTAATAAAATGTTCAGAAACTATTGCAAAGCGGAAAAATACAGCCTTAAAGTGCGCAACCGTGTTGAAAAGGCCCGCAAGAAAAATTCCGATATAAAACTGATTGAGGATTTTACTTTATCAAATTTTAAAAAATATACGTATATATATGGTATACATAATATATCCTGCCGTATAAAATGGGCAAAGAAAGATAATCAGCCTATTATATATTATTTTCATGGCGGAGGAAACGGCGGCAACGATAATAGAAAAGCACTCTATGAATTCGGTCTTGCAAGGATAAGACTGAGAAAAAAAGACTGCACTGTGATTGTGCCTCAGACTCCGAACAGTTTCACAGAGGAAAAAGAATATATTTGTTCCGTAAAAGAGATTATTGATTTTATAGCGGAAAAGGCAAAATCGGATAAAAACAGAATTTATGTTTTCGGCGGCTCTGCAGGAGGAAGAAGTACATGGTCATTTGCCTGGAATTTTCCCGATTATATTGCTTGTGCAATGCCTCTTGAGGGAGAAAACCTTTACGCTTCAGAAATGAACGGTGAGGACTTCAGCAGGATAAAAGATGTACCGCTTTGGGTTGTTCACGCATCAAACGATAAAGCGGTAGATGTTAAGCTTGATGATTACTGTGTTGAACAACTCAGAAAAATCGGCGGTAATGTAAGATATACACGTTGGGATAAATACGGTCACTCAATATACAGACCGTTTTACAGAAAAGAAAAATGGGTTGACTGGATGTTTAAGCAGTCACTTGAAAAAAGATAACAATAAATACAGCGGCTTACAGCGGATTATTGTCCTTTTGTAAGCCGTTTAGTATTTTACATTAAATTAATTAACAATTTTTGTTTTTTACACTTGAATTTCTTGCAGATAAGTGATAAAATAACTTCGATTTGCGTAAAGAAAGGAAGGATTTTCAAATTGACTTTTATGACAAGTATTTTAACAGACATTTTTGGAAATTTACAGTTCATTGACTACAAACAGGTCATCATGTGGGCAATCGGCGGCTTGCTGATTTTCCTTGCCATCAAAAAAGAAATGGAACCCACCCTTCTTCTTCCCATGGGCTTCGGTGCAATCCTTGTTAACCTGCCCATACCTCCCGTAGCTGAAGGCGAAGTGGCTTCAGGTGTAAGAGGTGTTATCGATTTCCTTTTTGAAATCGGTATTGACAGTCACGAACTTTTCCCCTTGATTCTGTTTATCGGTATCGGTGCAATGATTGACTTTGAGCCGGTTCTGACCAATCCGAAGCTTATGATTTTCGGTGCGGCTGCTCAGTTCGGTATTTTCTTTACCCTTTGTCTTTCATCCGTATTCGGTTTTGAGCTTAAGGATGCCGCTTCAATCGCTATCATCGGTGCTGCAGACGGCCCCACATCAATCTTTGTTGCCAATATGCTTAATTCGAACTATACAGCGGCTATCAT
>JAZSCL010000092.1:0-3808 GCA_045602905.1 Acutalibacteraceae bacterium | reverse complement strand
AATTTTTTGGCAGTACGTCTCAGTTTAGAACCACACTTAAATTTACTGTAAATTAACAACAACTCAATAAACTGAAATTTGTCGAATTGAAATTTCAAAAGCAACAACGTGAAAACTGTTGCTTTTTTTGATTTGCATAGGCGGTATAACTTTTTATCAAATAAGAATTTTTCGAGCTGATTATAATACTGTATCGCATGAAAAATTTGCGCTAAAAAACAGGAGCTTGCGCACTTTTTAATGAGTACTTAACCACCATTCGGTGTAGGCATCGGGGTAATTGGTTTTGAATCCGGTTACGCCCAAGTCGCATATCTGCTGCCACCATTCCGGGTAATCGCCAAGATTTGAAAATACTTTGATTCCCATAGACTCAAACATATCCACGTCCTCTTTGGTAAATGCCTCGTTATTGAGACCGACTTCCCAGAGGTCGGAGCGTTTAACGAAATCCATTGTCTTTTCATTGATAAAACGGATATTCGCACCAAAACGCAGCCCCTCCGGCTTACCGACTTTACGGTAATGCTCCTGTATTTCTTCGAGCACCTCCCAATCGCCTGACATAAAAATGTACCTTGAAACATTTGACGATTTTGCAAGAATTTCATCCATACGCGGACACATACCCTTACATTTAAATTCGACCTCAACACTGATGTCGTAATCAACGGTTGATAACCATGCATCAAATTCCGGGAAGGTGATCATATGGGTCACTCTGTCTTCAATGTAATCCGGCGGCGTAATCATACGTCTGCCTCCGTAATGCTCTGTCCAAGGATATGGAGGATATTTAAGTTTGAGTGAATTGCGGTATGGTATATCGTATTTCTTAATCTGCTCAGCTGTCATATCTTTGAGAAAAGCATCACGATAACGTTCATGTGTCATATACCCCATATTATCGTTGTGAGTTACAATGATTTCCCCGTCTCCGCACAGCTGGATATCCATCTCAATACCCTCAAAGCCGAGCTCGGCAGCTTTTTTGAATGCTTCCAAAGAATTTTCGGGAGCGAACTGTGTAACACCCGTGTGTGCGAATCTCATAGGTATTCCGCAATACTCTTTTTTCATTATTTTAACCTCCACATATTATTAGTCTGCTAAATAAATCGGATTTTATTGAGTTGCTTATAACTGTATTAACCTATAACAACTACCGCTTGACCTGCTATTAAATTGAGTGATATTTTTTTGTCTTCAACCGTAACGTCACAGAAATATTCATTGCCGTCTGCGGTGATATTATAAACCTTTGCTTTGTCAAAGTCAGCATCGGGGATATTCCATTCTCCGTCTTTTCCGTTTTCGGAATAGGCAATAAAGATTTTGTTATCTTCCGTCAAAGGCAGAATAACATCATTTTCTTTTTTCAGAACAACACCGTTTTTAGTTATCGAGAGATCCTCTGCCTTTGAAACTACTCCATCCGAGAAATTAACGGTATATTTTTTTTCGTATTCTGCATCGGGATTTTCCGTATATCCAAGTCTATTATAACGATTCAGGTATGTGTAAGGTACATGATATGTGCAGAATTCCTTAATGAATGCGGGAGCCCAATCGGCAGAATCATTTCCGTATTTCCTCCATATATCTTCACCGTGCATTGTACCGTAGAATACAGGCATCAATGCTTTGTCATTAAGATGACCGCTGTAAAGCGACGGCGGAATTTCTATACATTCATTCATACTTACCTGAGAAGTCCACCATGTTGCGGGAATTTTACCGAGAGTCCTGATAGGAACACTCTCCCATGGAATTTCCGTCATATCCTCACCCGCCTCGGCATACATTTCGCGGTTAGGACTTGTTATTGATTCGTTACGGAAATGTGCTTCACGGAAAGTGAATTCACTCGTAATCTCAACACCTTTTTCAAACATATAATCAAGCATTGCATTTCTTGCTTCATCCTGCTCTTCAATATATGTTTTAGGATTCAGACTTTCTGCAAGACAGAAATTATCAAGATGTATAGTGCCTGCCTCTGCAGCGGGAATAACTTCAAGGAAACGGTCAAACAATCTTTTAAAGATACCGCTTTCCCACAACTGCTTATATGATGTTTTGTAACAATTACGGTTATTGAGCATCTGCAAAACAGCAGGTTTACCGTTGATATCTTTACATACAGAATCCGTTGCCACAAGCTCGTGGAAAATGCCGTCTTCCTTTACGGCATCAGAAACATTTACATGCACACTTATAACTGTGTTATATTTTTTTGCTTCCTCATAAAGCCACAAAAAACTGTCATGTGCTGTTTTATCCTCATCACGCTTAAGATATTCATTCACCGTATCCATTTCAGGCCAGCAATCATCGTGACCAAGTCCCTGCCAGCCCACAAGGTAAATAATCTTCTGAATCCCCTGAGTGATTTTATCAACAGCCTTTACGATTTCAAGTGCCTGTTCGAAAGTTACATACACATTTGAACGGTTGTTATCAAAATCAGGGTCGGCAAGATACATTTTCATCCATAACGTCTTGGAATAATCGTATTTGAATTTATACTGATTCATAATTCAGCCTCACTTTATTCATTCGTTTTAACGTTTGCAGATGCAAAAACTGCAGGAGAATCGGATGTTTCAACTTCTTTTTCTTTAACAGAATTAGCCTCGGCTCTTTGTTTGAGCACTTCCATAACATGAGCGTACTTTTCATCACAAATATTATAATATAATAAAACGCACAAATCAATACTGATAAGTGCATTATTTTTGTGAATATTTATTTAATAAACTTCGCTTTTTATTTCAAAAAATCATAGAATTCTTTTGTGTATAGAGGCATATGGAAACTAAGAATGACGGGATATTGTTTCTTAATATTTTCTGTGACCTTGCAAGACTTATGTTTCTGTAGGCGGCGTCTTCTTTTGTCTCAGCCGGATAATGACTGAATTCGTGATTGCCAATATAACTCGCCGTCAGGCGTAACATCACTCACGAAGTGAACATCACTGTCAAAGTCAACATCACTTGCCCGTAAGGGCAAACATCGTTACAAAAAGAAAAGCACTTCCGAAGAAGTGCTTTCTTTTTGGCCGTACGTCTTATTTTAGAACCATCGATATTAATTTCATATCAATATCCGTGGTCAACATGCTTCCAATCGCCACCTGAAGTTCTCACAAATATCCAATTCCAGTTTTTGTAAGTAAAATCAGAATTAAGACCGCTGTTTCCTGCGGGAGAATCTGTATCAAACGACGACAACAGCACAATTACTTCGTCAGCATTATACCGCTCCGCCCAATCCTGATATTCTGCGGACACATCATCACCGGCATAATATATTTCAGTAAGAGTACAACCACTCCACCCTGCTTTAAATTCCTTTGTAATTGTGCTAATCGCCAAAGAAATATCTTCCTGTGAATATATTTTCGACTCAACAAAAGGTACCGTTACACCATCGGTTTTACCACCACTACAAGCCCATAAGCTGAGAATCAACAAAACCAACATTATTACAGATATCAGTTTTTTCGTATTGTTTCAACTCCTTAATATTTTTGTTGTATAATAACTATAACACATCAAAAAAATAATTACAACAGGTGCGGGTGTCAAAAAATCAATGCGAAGCATTGTATATCATCAAGCCGACAGTTATGCACACTTCGTGTGATGATATACCAAGCCTGTCGGCTTGGATAAAAAAATTCCAAGTCCGAAGACTTGCAATTTTTTGGCAGTACGTCCCATTTAGAACCCACCACATAAAATCAAATATTTATCTTTATTTGTGCTTTTTTAAAAAGTTAGTTTTTTGAAAAAAACTGCTT
>JAZSCL010000091.1:0-1774 GCA_045602905.1 Acutalibacteraceae bacterium | reverse complement strand
TCTGCCCGAACCGTCGTTGAGGGCAATTGCAACAGCCTTCTGATCGTCGAACACACCGTTCACCTTCTGGGTAAAATATCCGCCGGTGTAGTATTTTTTGCTTCCGTCACGAAGATTGTCGGGAACAATGCTTTCCTTGCCAAAGCCGAGAGACCATTTGGCTCCATTTGCAGCTTCATCAACGAAGGTATCTGTTCCCTTGTAGAAATTTTCACTTTCTGTCGCGAAATATTCCTCAACTGTCGGATAGTCGGGAGTAGGGGTAAGTATTCCCAACAGCTTTATTATACCATCAACAACGCCGCCAAGAACATTTGTTACCGGGTAAATCGGATTGCTTTGTCTGTCAGCCGCAAATGCGGTCGTTGAATTTGCAGAGAAAAGAAGTGTTAGCGCGAGAAGAATTGCGATAAAAGAACTGTAAGACTTTTTCATAAATTACATCTCCTTCTTGCTGTTATTAATTAAGTGCCGATTCCATCAGCTTTTGCGTTTCATTAAGAATAATTCCGCCGGTTTCGGGACCTGTTGAATTTGTTTCCTCGTAGTGATCTCTGTCCATATCATCAGTTGCTTTGTTGATATACGGCAGGGCTTCATTCAGAAGAAAATCGTTTTCCGCAACAATGTAGCCCAGCTCGTCGTTGCAAAGACCGATAACGAACTTGTGTCTGCAGTCTGTCATATCCGAGAGCACTGCTTTATAGCTCGCTTTTCTGTGGTTTGCACTGTCATTCTCCGTAAGAAACTCTCCGTTGTAAAGCTCGGGGAAAAGCTCACCGGGAACAAGAAACACGGCAACATCCTTATCACCCAATTCCAGATATCCTACTTCCGAATAAATGCAGACCTTGCTTCTCTTTTTTGTTCTTCCGATATCATTATTGAGAACCTTAAGATATCTTGCAAGAATAAGCACCGTATTGTCACCGGGAACGGCGATACCTTTGGATTTTATATTGAGAATGGGCATCAGCTCCGTTTCATTGCTTACGGAAAGAGCGATTTCACCCAATTGCTTGCCAAAGTCCTTCATATATGCTTCGCAGTCAATCGAATCTCTGTATACCTTCTTTATTTCTTTTGCGGAAATCATACCGCCTATGGCGCCGTTGAAGAAAACGGCATCTGCGCCGGACGCTTTTTCCTCAATTTCTTTGATGAGGTAAGCAGGAAAATCAGCACTGACAAGCGATGTTGTTCCCAGAAGTTCTGCATGCGAAGCAAAATTCACTATGTAAATGTCACCCGTTTTATCATTGGGCGAAAAACGGAATCTGGTGAGATTTTTGTCGTAGGTTTCGGGTGTTCTGACATCTGCCTGCATATCTTCAGCAACAGTATGCCCCATAAAAAACCTGCCGTCTTTTCTGTTTTTATACGCTGTGACGATAGCCTGAGCCGCCGTTTTTTTTAGATTCTCCATAAATGCCTTATCCTTACCGCATTTATAGATTTTTTCACCCCAAAGCCCCTGAGTATCAACTCCGGCATGCGTGTGAGTGGAGGCTATATTGATTGACTTAACCTTACCGAGCCTGCCGCTTTCAAGAACAAGCCTTCTGATATCGTTAATATCTTTTCTGCTCATACCTACACAATCAAGCGCGCAGAAAACAACTCCGCCGTCACCTCTGTTGTCATCAAGATAAACAGCTCTTGCATACAGATCATCAAGCACTCCCTTTACGGGGTTATTTGAATCATAGCCTGCGATATAGTATGTTTTACTCTCGTAATCGGAAGGTGTATATGTCGCTTTCCCGAATCCGCA
>JAZSCL010000090.1:0-5295 GCA_045602905.1 Acutalibacteraceae bacterium | reverse complement strand
TGAAGGTGATGACGTTAAGGCTGTAATCAAAAACGGTACGTTCACCAACTCAAATGTCGGCGAAAAGAAAAGAGTTATCATTGCATATACAGTCAGCGGTGAGGATTTGAATAATTATAAGTTCCCCGAAGATGATATGATCGGTATTCCCGAAACAGACCCCAATCTTCACTATGCGTTTGCCGTTGCTTCTATCACCGCAAAGGATATTTCCGACGGCTTCATCATTCTCGGAGATGCTCTCACCTATAACGGCAAAGAGCAGACACAGACCGTTGAAAAGGTTCTTCCGACAGGCACAGCTCCCGAAGTAACATATACAGTCAGCGGCAACAAGGCAACAAACGTCGGCGTATATCTGCTCACGGTAACGGGCATCGGCAACTTCACGGGCGAAGCAAAGATTGCTTATGAAATTGCACCCGATACAACGGGCATTGATGCTCTCGCTGTTGATAATGTAAAAACAAGCGATAAGGCGGCTGTTGAAGCAGTCAAAGCACAGATTGATAACGCGGTAACGGACCTTGCAGATGATGAAACAAAGGCTGAATATCAGGCGATCGCCGACAAGTGCGATGAACTCCTGGCAGTTATCAACGATACAGCAGATGAAATTGCAAGAACTGAAACTGCCGTAAACGGTTACGATGAAGAAACAGTCAAGTCAACCGACAGCGACGAACTCGCACAGCTCAAAGAAGATATTCAGTCAATCATCGACAGCGATAATGTAACCGAAAACGAAAAGACCGCTCTCGAAGATATGATTAAGGATATCGAAGGTCTTGAAGATAAGATTACCGAAACAGAAGAAAAGCTTGAAGAAATCAAGGGTATCGAAAACAACTTCAATCCTGAAAATGTTTCAAGCGACGACAAGACGGCTATTGAAGATAAGATTGCCGAAATTGAAGAGGTAAATCCTGATAATCTCACCGATGAGCAGAAGGCTGAATATGATGAAATCAAGGCAAGTCTTGAAGATCTTCTTGAAGAAATCACAGCAGCAGAAAAGACGGTTGCAGATATCGGCATTGAGCTTGAAATGTTTGACGAAAAGAGAGTAACAATATTCTGGGAAGACGATATTGAAGCTCTCAAAGCAAAGATTGATGAACTCCTTGCAGATGAGAATATGGGCGAAGCGGAAAAAGCAAAGCTCAACGAGTACAAGGCCCAGGCTGAAAAGCTCATCGAAATCATCAACACACCCGTCAAGTATTTCTCACTCCGTTTCTTCTACTTCATCTGGGATTGCCTTAACTGGAAATACAACGGCATTCTCTGGCTTTTCTCAAAAATTTTCAGTTGCTGAATTTAACAAAGTAACAACCCAATAACACCAAAGCCGACGGATTAAAACCCCCGTCGGCTTTTTGTGAATCTGCATACAGACAAATTGTATAATAGTTTTAATTATAAACATTCAGAATGATTAATTTTTTATTTTATGAATAATTATATGTTTGTAAACATATACTAATAAACTAACCATATCGATTCAAAGTGTTGACCCGTTACAGACAACATTGACACAGTCAGAAAACTACATTTCCGCTATGCTCAATTTAGAGAAACGGTTGGAGTAAAAACAAGATAACAGTTGAACATAAATAAAGACTGCACGGAATAATCCATGCAGTCTTTTTGCTTTGTTATTGAATTAATACCAGATAAATCCGAGAAGAAGAATTCTGATAATCCACTGCCACCAGGCATATTTCACGGTTATGTTGCAGGTTGCGGAAAATTCCGTGCCTTCAACCGTCGCAGCAATAACAGCCGTTCCTTCCTTTTTGGCGGTGATATTTCCGTTTTCATCAACAGAAACAACATCGGGGTCGGATGAGGTATAAATAACCTTTCCTTCCGAAGCGGTTGCGCTGACCGAATCGCTTTGCTTATAAATAAGTGTTTTATCTGCGTGATTGAATCTGATTGTGAAATCAGCCGTTTCTTCAACGATTGCATAATAGCTGAAATGGTTGGTTTCAAATATCATATAACCGTCTTCAAAGCGGGCGTTCATACGTTCGAGATGGCCTTTTTCAGTGTCTATATGATAAATAAAAGAGCGGGAAGGATCAAAATTTTCGGGCAGAGGAATCTTTACCGTAACATAACCTGCCGGCTGAATGCTCATTCCGTTGAAATTCATTGTTATGTCATAGAGAAAGAAATCTTCAACGTCAGTTTCGGTTGTGATAAGGTCAAAAGCAGAGCCGTCATCGATATCAGGCTCAATGAAAAATTCAACATCACCGTTATATCTTGATGCATCAAATTCAATTGAAACGTCGGTATTCTTATCTGTTACGGTTTCGGGTCTGGGTTCAGGAGCAGGAATTCCCGTTGAGTTATAATGGATAACCGCATTATCAAGAATTTCATTTCCATTAAGAAATCCATCTATTGCCTCGATATTGAAAATTTCAATTTCTTCCCATTCCTTGGGAGTGCCTGCATAATAGATATTCTGAAGTCCCTCTGCTTCGGTGAAAGCTACGGTATTAATTAATTTAACCGATTTGGGTATATACATATTCATTACCGAAGGGGATATTCCACCGTTTATATCCAGAGTTCCTTCTCTCAGACTGACATTTTCCCCCTGTTCCGAAAAACACAGATCGATAAAATGATTGCCGAAATACCAGCATCCGTCAACTTCTTCAAACAAGAGAGATTCATCCACGAAAAAGACAGTTGTTGCTTCTGAAAAGATTTCCCCCATAAGCCTCATCGGTTTATCGGGAAGGGTTATTTCGCGGACATAATCACAGTTTCCAAAAGCTCCGCCGTCTATTCTTTCCAGACCTTCACAACCCTTTACCGAGACAAGATTTTTGCAATTGAAAGCAAACATACCGATTGTTTTTACGTCAGGTGAAATATGTATTTCCGTAAGATTATCGCAATTTTGAAAAGCCAGCCAGGCTATTGTTTCTACACCTTCGGGAACGGTATAGTGTGTGCTTTTGTTCATTCGGGGATAAGCGACGAGAACGGTTTTATCTTTGCTGAATATAACCCCGTTTTCGTCGGAGCAGAAATATTCGTTGCCTTCGGGTATTATGTATTTTTCTGCTGCGATATTCACAACTGTATTTTTCGGATACCCTAAAATCTGCTCCCAAATAAGGTAGTCTCTGTCCGGCTTGAAATTTTCAGGGAAAGTTAGTGTTTTTAAATTCGAGAACGGATCGGTGCATCCTCCGACCATTTTAACACTTGACGGAATAACATAATGCTCAACAGGAGTGCAGGACGGGAATGAGACCAACTCGGTTTTACTTTTATTATAAAGAACACCGTATTCATCGTTGCAGTAATATTGATTTTCGGAGTCAACTTCATATTCTATAACGTCAGTAAAACTCAGCCCTATGTAATTTATCGATTTGCCGATTCTTACATATTCAGCCTTTGTGTTTCCAAAACTACCGATATCTACAAGACGGTCTCCTGTATCAAACCGTTCAATTTCACTTGAATGAAAAACATAGTTTCCCAATTCATTAACAGTGTCGGTAATTATAAATTCCGACAGCTGACGGCACAGCGAAAAAGCGCCGTATCCCAATTTTTTAACACTTTCGGGTATGGAAATATTCTGAAAATCGCAACACGCAAACGCAAAATCTCCGATCTCGGAAACTCCGTCGGGTATGGTGTAGGAGGTAATCGGGCTTCCGTCGGGGAAGGCAACGAGTTTTTTCATATTCTTGCTGAAAATTGCGCCTTCTTCATCTCTTGAAAAATAAGGATTGTTTTTATCAACCGAAAAAGCGGTTACATCACGGTTATAGAACGCACCGGCACCGATTGATTTAACGTTTTCGGAAATCACAACATTCGAATTCATTTTGTGCAAATCGGGAGTAGTTGCAAATGCCAAAACGCCGATATATTCAACGCTTTCGGGAATATCGTTCGCGTTGATTTTGCAGTTTATGAATGCACCGTCGCTGATTGCGATAACGCTGTCGGGAATGCTGAAAGAATCAATTTCCCAGTTTCCGAAAAATACATATCCGCCGATTAATCTCGTTCCGTCTTTGATTATATAATCACCGTCGTAGAATTGCTTTGCTTCAAGTAAACAACCGTCAAGATAAAGCTCGCCGTCTTTCCAATTATCTTCATTCAGATAATAGTTTGTTTCGTGAAAAGCCTGATAGCCGATGTTTCTGATTCCGCTTCCGAGGTTGATTTTTTTGAGGTTAAGACATCCCATGAAAGCTCTGTTCCCTATGATTTCTACGCTGTCGGGGAATGAAATTTCATAAAGAGCAATGCAGTTACTAAATGCTGATTCTCCGATGATTTTCAGGCTTTCGGGCATAACAATTTCTTTGAGAGAGGTAAAATCCTCAAATGCTGCCTCGCTGATTTCTGTTATTCCTTCACCGATTATAATTTTTTCAACGTTATCAAAATCGTGGTCATTCGGAACAATGCCATTTCCCTCAATTTTCAGTATTTTGGTTGAACTGTCATAAATAAAGCTCACGGCATCGTTTGTTACAGTTTCAACATATCCGAATGAAAAAACTGATGTATATTCTTCCAGATGAGGTTTATCATAGAAAGGATCCCCATAATCCATCTGGGTGTTATATTCTTCAATATTAACCGAAGCATCGGCTTTAAAAATGCTTGGCGCAAAGAAAAGCGTGCAAAAAACCGTTGCCAGCGTAAGAATCAATGCAAAAATCACATCAGAAATTTTCTTCATTGTTTTTCTCCTTTAAAATCGGATAAAATCTTTATTTATTATACTATACGGTAATTGTTTTTTCAACTGTATCAGTTATTTCTGAAATTTGTTTTTTGTCGCATAAACCGCAAATTCTGACAAACAATAACAGGGCAACAAAAATTTAACGTAGGAAACGGTTTTCAGTGTAATCGTAGGGGCGAACTGTGTTCGCCCGAAGAAAACACAGGTTTTCCCTACAGCAATTAAGGAGAAAGATATTTATGAAAGCCACAGGTATTGTCAGAAGAATTGACGACCTCGGAAGAGTCGTTATCCCCAAGGAAATCCGCCGCACCATGCGTATCCGCGAAGGCGCCCCGTTGGAGATTTACACGGATGCTGACGGGGAGGTTATTTTTAAAAAGTACTCCCCCATCGGTGAGTTGTCATCTGTTACGGCTCAGTATGCCGACGTGCTTGCTCGCGGCACGGGGCTTGCGGTAATAATCACCGACCGTGACAGCGTTATCGCCTGTGCGGGAATTTCAAAGAAAGAAGTTCTTGACCGCAGGGTCAGTCAGAGCCTTGAA
>JAZSCL010000089.1:0-3408 GCA_045602905.1 Acutalibacteraceae bacterium | reverse complement strand
TGTATTCTCTTCTGTAAGATTTTCCTTATCCCAAATCCAATTAGCCTTCCAATCAGTTTTTTCAGCAGTAGAAATTGTTTGATATTGCGGAATACTTTCAGGAATTTTGTAATCATTTGCAAATGGTGTCATAGTCAAATCTCCCAACAATAAAAGCGGGGAAAAATATGAAATAACAAGACTTGCCGCTATTAAAACAGCGGGAATGATTAATAACAGCAATTTTTTCATGGCAACATCTCCTTTACAAAATAATTATACCACCCACACATAACAAAAAGCAACCGTTTTCAGGCTCGCAGACAAGAACATCGGAATAGTGACTCTTCACAAAATCAATGCGGTTCTTATCCTTTTCGCAGACGATAATACGCTTAGGATTTTTCAGCATCGTGCAAAGCAGAGTGCAGATACCCGTGGGACCTGCTCCGATAATAAGCACAGTATCATCCTCTGTGATTTCGGAAATGCGTGTCGCCCAGAAGCCCGTGGCAAGAACATCGCCCACAAAGAGAGCCTGTTCATCGCTGACGCTGTCGGGGGTTTTGTTAAGCCCCATATCGGCATAAGGCACACGGACAAACTCGGTCTGTCCGCCGTCAATACGGCATCCGAGCGCCCAACCGCCGTTTTTGTCGGTGCAGTTATTCACAAAACCCTTCTTGCAGAAGAAACACTCTCCGCAGAAGGTTTCAACGTTAACCGTAACTCTGTCGCCGACTTTGACATTCTTAACGTCAGAGCCGACACTTTCAACAACACCGACCATCTCGTGACCTACTGTAATACCGAGCACGGCACGAGGCACAGAGCCGTGTTTGATGTGCAAATCACTTGAGCAGATACTCTAAAGAGTTACTCTCACAACCGCATCACGGCTGTCAATTATCTCGGGTTTCGGCTTGTCCGCAAGCTCAAACTTTCCGTGTTCTTTGTATGTATAGGCTATCATATTAATACTCCGTTTTTATTAAAACGATATGTTTTCGTTACCTGCAGTTTCAACATTGAAATTCAGGTTGAACCTGTTAATCTTTTTGCCGTTTGCAACAACATTTTCAAGCTTTACTTCAACATCATTATTGCCCGAAATAAGGTGGCTGAAGTTTTCTTCAAGCGAGGGCAAGAAAAACCTGAGCACTCTGTAAATAAAAGCATTGAACTCTTCTGCGCCACTTTCAAAGCTTTGTCGGGTGGCAATTTTTGATCGCTCGGCAGAGGTGTATGTAACGTTTTTGAAAACAATTCCGCTTATCTTACAGTTTTCGATGCCGTTGTTGACCGTGCAGTAAAAAGCTCTGCCGTCATCACGGTATATTTCAATATCCTCAAACAAAACATTGTTTATCGGTGCACCGCCCGTTTCAACGGTAACGGTAAGCGAAGCAACTTTGTTGTTATCCCACGTTGCGTTTCTGTAAAGCACATCACAGTCGATAAAGGTTATGTTTTCAATAGGCGCATAAACTTCACCCGTTATGCCGAAGCAACGGCATTTGTTGCTCCAGCCGATACAGTTTTCGAATGTAATGTTTCTTGCATCAAAATCTGCATTTGTTGTTTTTACGCTGAAGCAGTCATCGCCGTTTCGTGCAAAACAGTCGGTGATTTTCATGTTTTCGCAACCGCAGATATTTATAGCATCGCTGTTTGTGCGGTAACCGAAAATTGCAAAATCGTTTATAGTGCTATCCGATGTTGCATAAACGGTAACAGTCCAATCGGAAGGATTGATAAATGTAAGTCCCGATAAACTGCAGTTTTTACTGAGAGATATGTTCAAAGGTCGGCGTTCTTTTCTGTCAAGTCGGTTAAAATCCAAAGTTCCCGAACCGTCAATCACAAAATCTTCTCTTGAGTGGATATCAATAAATGCTTTGTTTTCAGATAATGCCACCGCATCTTCATCACTGCGCACATCGTAAACATGCTTTGCAGAAACATATGAACCTCTGCAGAAATAAATCACGTCGCAGTCGCTTGTATAAATATATTCTGCCTCGTAAAAACCTGCAGGAAAAACCTTGACTCTGTCTTCGCCGTATTGATTTATGTAATCATTTATCTGTGCATTTTCATCGGTGTATTCTTTGACGAACACCGTAACAGCATCGGAAAGTGAGTCGTCGTTGATGAGGCAAGTATATGCACCTGTTTTGGTTGCTGTAAAGCTGACCGAATTATCCTTAACATCGGCAAACACACCGAGTCTTGAAGGCAGAATAACCGCCGAATCAATCTGCGATTCTGAAATAAGCGTGATATCAATTCCGTTAGCAAAGTCCTCAACAAATATCGTAGCAATCGATTGCAGAACGCCCCTGTTTACATCTTCGTCATAGCTCATCACCGCATATACGGGAACATCTTTTCCGGATATTTTACAGCTCCAGTAAGGCGACATATACAGTCCGCTCTCATCATATCCGCAGTTTGAAATGTAATCAGCCCCTGTTGATACTCTGTCGAGCATTTCTTCGCTGAAATCCGTAACCGCTGATTCGGGATAAACAAGAGGTCCAAACGAAGGCGCTTCTTTTGCCGAACAGACTGTGTGCGGAACAAAAAGCGCAGAAACAATGATACATAAGGATAAAACTGAATTAAGAATGATTTTAATTTTTTTCATATCAAAACTCCGTCACAATGGTCAACTTCATGCTGAATTATCTGTGCAGGAAAGCCTGTGAATGTTTTTATACGGGTCTGAAATTCAGCCGTCTGCCACTGCACTTTTATTGTCTGATAACGTTTACACTTTCGGGGTCCGCCGAGCAGAGAAAGACAACCTTCTTCTGCATCGTAGGGTCCCGATTTCTTTATGATTTCGGGATTGAACATCACCATATATGTGCCATCGTTATCAAAAGCAATAATGCGTTTTTGCACACCGATCATATTCGCTGCCATACCCACACAGCCGTCTTTGTGGGCAACAAGCGTGTCCAACAAATCCTGTGCAGCCTGCAAATCTTCTTTTGCTGCTTTCTCCGATTTAATGCTTAGCAAAATCGGGTCATGAATTAACTCTTTAATCATAATAAACCTCATTTTGAATCAAGATGTATTTCAGCTAAAACACTATCATGATTTTGTTGATAATTCAAGTATATCACAGTTGATACTCAAGTGCAATAATACGAGCAGGTACGCGGCGTGACAGCCGTATATATTTGCAAAATCTTTGCTGGTGCTTGTTAATCGACTTGACTTGAATGTCTTTTTTTGTTAAAATAAATAAAAATTTATAAAAAAGGACATTTTTAATGCCGGCAAAACTCAGAGTCTGGTGTCTGCACAGCGGCAGCGCAAGTAATGTTTTTACAGTAAACGATATGTGTCCAAAATGCAAGTAACCGCTTGGTATAGTTGAAGAGGGGAGTATTTTTATTTACCGTCAGGCTCACC
>JAZSCL010000088.1:0-14536 GCA_045602905.1 Acutalibacteraceae bacterium | reverse complement strand
AAGAGTGGGCTCTTTAATGAAGGGAGGCAATAAATAATGTACGATTCAGTTCCTTATTTTTACGGTACAGGCCGCAGAAAGAAATCTGTAGCCAGAGTTCGTCTTTATGCAGGTACAGACAAAATCATAATCAATGACAGAGAAATCGATGATTATTTCGGTCTCGAGACTCTTAAGCTCATCGTCCGTCAGCCTCTCGCTCTCACAGGCACAACAGAGAAGCTCGACGTTATCTGCCGTGTAGGCGGCGGCGGAGTAACCGGTCAGGCCGGTGCTATCCGTCACGGAATTTCAAGAGCACTTCTTCAGTATGATGCAGAGCTTCGTCCTGCACTCAAGAAGGCTGGATTCCTCACCAGAGACCCGAGAATGACAGAAAGAAAGAAGTACGGTCTCAAAGGCGCACGTCGTGCACCCCAGTTCTCAAAGAGATAATTTATCCCGAATGGGGATTATCGAAAACCCTTGGAATCAACCGATTCCAAGGGTTCTTTTCTTTTTTGGAATAATTTCAAAATCCAAAATGTCAATATTTTGTCAATAATCAAGAAAAAACACAGATTCGGTTTAACTGCTCCAAATCTGTGTTTTTCTTTAAAATCATATTTGGTTTACATGTCGAACTACAACAATTCCATTTCTTTTTCAAATGATGTACTTTCTCCCAAACCTTTACCATTGTCAGTCAATTCTCTTATCTACAAACAAACAAGAGCAATTGCTTTGATAAATAACAAATGACGCAGATTAATTGATTTGAATTATGCACTGAAAACCGAACATCATTGACAAAACACCTTGAAAGCATTATTATGTTTTTGAGGTGTTTTTATGTATCAGGCTAACTCAAAGAAAACTGCAATTCTCTGCATTATTGATATTCTCAAAAAGCATACCGACAACGAGCATACGCTCACTCAGAAACAGATTCAGGATATGCTTGAATCCGAATACGGACTTAAACTCGACAGAAAAGCCGTCAAAAGAAATCTTACGGATTTGATTGATATGGGATTTGACGTCGGCTATTCCGAGCGTACACGCAAAACAAAAAGCGGTGAGGATGAAACCGTTTATTCCGATTGGTACATAACCCGTGCATTCGATGACAGCGAACTCCGTTTGCTTATCGACAGCATACTTTTTTCAAAATATATTCCGTATTCTCAATGTAAAGAGCTTATTGAAAAGCTTGAAAAGCAGTCAAATAAATATTTCTCTGCAAAGGTGCGCCATGTCCGTAACCTGCCCGTGACTATGCCCTCAAACAAAGAACTTTTCTACACAATAGGCATTCTTGATGAAGCGATTGAAGGAGGCAAAAAGGTTAAATTCCACTATTCTGATTTCAACCTTAAACTTGAAAGAGAAAAGCGTATTCATTACGGCAAGCCTGCGGAATATATCATAAATCCCTATCAGATGGTCGCCTCAAACGGCAGATATTATCTTATCGGCAACTATGATAAATTCGATAACGTTTCGCATTACAGAATCGACAGAATCATTGATATTGAAATTATTGACGAGCCCGTAAAACCGATGAAAAAGGTTAACGGACTCAAGAACGGACTTGATTTACCCAAGCACATGGCAGAGCATATTTATATGTACTGCGGCGAGAGTGTCAAGGTTAAATTCAGAACGGACAAAGACATAATCAACGATATCGTTGACTGGTTCGGCACGGCGGTTAAATTCTCAAACGAAACGGAAGAAACCGTTGATGTCAGCGTAAAAGTAAATGAAAACGCAATGTTCCATTGGGCAATGCAGTACGGAACATATGTTGAAGTGCTTGAACCTCATTCCCTGCGTGAAAAGCTTGCAGATGCGGTAAGAGCGATGAATGAGAAATATAGCAAATGATGTTCGCTTTTGCACCCATAAACATTGCTACAATATCCCTGCAATCAGTTGCAGGGATTATTTTTTGGAGGAATTTATATGACCGAAAACGAATATATCAGAAGAATGAATATTCAGAGAAGTGCTAAAGTCCGTGACGACTTGTGTTTCAGTATTCACAAAGAAGAATTTTCTGAAACAGCTGTTAATTCCATATGGGAGTTAACCAAAACCGAAACAAATATGACCGATGCGCTCGATATAAAAAAGAAAATCAGTCATATTGATTTCAACCAAATGCGTGCGGACTTGTTTTATTCAAAACAACTTTTCGTGTTAAATCAGAAAACCGAAACTATCGTTGGCGTTTGCAACTGCAGTACGGATTTCAGATGTTTTCTTGAAGAAGTGACCGCACCGTGTTATAACGATTTCACTTGTTATAAGGAAATTGTTGTTCTGACAAGTTTTTGGTGTAACAAAACATTTGATAAATATAAACGCGATTTGCTTGAATTCAGTACAACATATGATATCAGAATCGGATTTTTTCTTGTTACCGATTACGGCACATCAAAAATTTTAAGAATATCATAAAAGGAGAATTATCATGGACAAAAGAGTAACAAAGAAACACATCGACACCACAAAAATCAGAATAAGAATTGCGGATAAGAGCGAACTAACCGCAGAGTCAATCAAAGATATTATTGAAGATCTGGCTGAAAGATTTGATGAAATCAAGGAGAAGCTCGAAGAACTTACGGATGCAGTTCCCGAAAATATAAGCAAAGATGTTTATGACAAATTGGACGACGCTCTCGATGACATTGGGGAGCATCTTGATGAAATTGAATCGTTGATTGAAGATATTGAAGAAAATGAAGATGAAGAGTAGAAACAATGAATAAGAAAAGATATGTTCACGATATCCGAGAAGATGGGATCGTAAAATGCCCTGTTTGCGGAGAATATACATTTGACGAGCCTGATGATTATACGTATTGTGAGAATTGCGGTTGGTTCAACTCTGATTTCTTACTCAATATAGACGGAGTTTCAGGACCGCTTAATATGACCTTTGAAGAAGCAAAAAAGCTTATGCAGAAGGACGAGAAATATCTTGATTTAAATATCTGATAACAGAATGAAACGGCAACGGAAGTAGAAATTCAGTGTCGCTACGCACCCTTTGGGTCAAAAGAAATGCAGGAACAGGCACACCTGCCCGTTGCCGATTCAGATATAAGCAAAGCACCAAGGTTGCCCTTGGTGCTTGTTTCATATTAAAGTGTATAAGTGCTTATCATCTTGCAGATTTCGGCGATGTTGGTGCTTCCCGTGAATTCAAGCTTAACCTTGCCGAGACCGCTGAACCAGAGTTCAAGCTCGCTGTCCATATCAAAAACACCTGCGGTTTCGGTTGAGAATGCCTGAATCTTCGAATAAGGCAGAGAAGTTATGTCTTTCTTTTTGCCTGTCATGCCTTGAATATTGATGACGAAAATACGCTTGTTTGAGAATGCAACACCATCTCTAATTGACTTGTAACATGCAACAATTTCTTCGCCGTCAACAAGCAGCGGTGCCAATTCGGAATTGAATGCGTCGGGTGCGGATTTGAGTTTGAGGTATTCGGGGTTTTTGAAGTCAATCATAGTTATTTCTCCTTTTATTATAATTTTGATTTTAAAAAATCAATCGATTTCTGATATTTGTTATATCTCGCTATATCTTTTTCTGTAACGCTTTTGAGTCTTGTGAGGTCGCTGTTGTGGGTAAGGTCTGCAATTTTAACTTTTGTTGCAAGCGCCGACTTTGAAATCTTTTCTATGTATTCCTCATAGCTCTCACCGTCACGGTGAGTAAGCAGCAGAAGAGTATCAACAATTTCATCACCGAAAAGAATACGGAGTGCGCTTTCGGGAAATTCCGTATCTTCCATAACATCGTGAAGAAGAGCACAAACCTTTTCAGATTCCCCTTCAACAAGTGATGCAACCTTTATCGGGTGCTCAATATAATCAACACCTGCTTTGTCAACCTGACCGAAATGTGCCGTTTCTGCAACATGTTCGGCAACGGTAAGCGCTTTGGACTCGGACATTTTATTTGCCTCCTATAAAATATTTTCATTCCCAATCTTCCAATCGTTCGATTGCGTGTTTTTCACCATTATCGGCGGCAGATTTGTAGAGATGATATGCAAGGTCAATATCTTTTTTTACTTCCGTTCCGGTTTCATATAACCGTGCAATATTTGTAAGTGCAAGACTGTCACCCAAAATTGCGGCTTTCAAATAAAGATTCATTGCCTTTTTTATGTTTTTTGATGTTCCTGTACCTTTGGCGTAGCAAGCTCCCAAATCCGTTATAGCATCAGCAATTCTGAGTTCAGCTGCTTTTTTCAGATATTTAACGCACTGCTTATCATTTTGCTCAACAACGAAACCGTCTTCGTAGCACTTTGCAACCGCATAAATGCCGTACGGTTCTTTCAAATCGGCGGCTTTTTTATAAAGCTCGAATGCACGTTGAGGATCTGATTTTTCAAGGTCATAGGCAAGATTATGCATTGCAAGAGCATCTCCGCCTTTTGCGGCGATTTCATAGAGCTTTTGCTCTTGTTCTTCGTCTTCATAATA
This sequence comes from Acutalibacteraceae bacterium, assembly GCA_045602905.1. Lineage (GTDB taxonomy): Bacteria > Bacillota > Clostridia > Oscillospirales > Acutalibacteraceae > CAG-177. The sequence continues at coordinate 10,043 of JAZSCL010000088.1, read as the reverse complement.
ATCAAACGCTATTTTTCTGATGTATCCGGGATCTGCTTTGCTCAGCAAGTCAAAGTCTTTAAGCTTTTCAATTGCAGGCTCATATCCTTTTTCTGCTGCTTCATAGTACCATTCTATCGCAAGGGCGGGATTGGCTTCAACATCACATTTACCTTCTTCATAGCATTGGGCTAAATTATACATGGCATTGATATTGCCCATTTGGGCAGCTTTGTGAAAAAGATTGAATGATTCAGTCGCTTCACCATCAGAAAGCATAATCGCAAGATTATTCATAGCGTCTTCATCGTTTTTATCTGCAAGCTTACGCAAAAGTTCTGCAGCGAGAGAAACATCTTTTTTGATGCCTATTCCGTTTTTGATGCACATAGCAAGATTGTAAGTGCCATCTCTGTAACCTAAACTTGATGCAGCTGAATATTGTTCAACAGCTTTTTCACAATCTCCAAGTTCTTCATACAAAGTACCAAGAGAATTTATCGAACGAGCCACGCCGTTTTCGGCAGCAGCAGAATAATATTCTATTGCTTTTTCAGTGTTTATTTCGATGCCGTGATTGCCGTATCTGTATAAATCGGCAAGATTGTGTCTTGCACGGTCGTGCCCCATGTCAGCGGCAAGAGTATAGTATTTAACGGCTTTTTCTGCATTGCATTCAACACCCTTACCCAAGTCATAGCAGCTGCCGAGAGTGAAAAAATGGGAAGCATCTTTTATTTCATCGCTCAATTTTTCAAGCCTTTCAATTGCAAAGGTGTCTCCTTTGGAAGCAAGTTTATTATAAATGCTTATAGCCGCTAATATATTTTTATCTGTTCCGCAGCCATGCTGATAACACATAGCAAGATTACATTTTGCATTTTTATCGTGCTCACTTATATCCCAAAACAGTTTGAACCCTTTCTTTTGATTTTTTCTGACACCTTTACCTTTCATATACATTGCAGCAAGGCTGTTTTTACAATCAATATTTCCAAGTTCCGCACCTTTTTTATAATACTCAGCGGCTTTTGAGAGATCTTTGCTGACAATACCGTGAAAGCCGTTTTCGTATGCACATCCAATCTCAAACAGCGCAACAGGGAGGTTTTGGTCTGCTGCAGATTTATATAACTCTAATGCCTTTTCGTAGTTTTGAGTAATGCCGTATCCGTTATAATAAAGATTTGCCAAATTATAGGCAGAATACGGGTCACCTTGATCTGAGGACTTTTTAAAATAAATGAAAGCAAGGGAGTACATTTGCATATCATTCCAAAGTCTAACCCCGAGATCTCTTTGAGAATCTGCATTTCCGCATTCTGCAGAATAAATCAGCAATTCCATTGCTCTTTCTTTGTATCGTGAATTGTTTGTTTCAAAAAGTCTTTTTGAAATTTTTGCAGCATCTTCGGAAGAAAGTTTGTTGAATTTGAATTTATATAATTTATCGAGCCTTTCACGATCATATTCCTTGGTGGATTCAATATACAAATCAACGGCTTTTGAAATATCTTTTTCAACACCCATCCCGTATTCATAACAACGGGCAAGATTGAATTTTGCAGTGCAATCTCCGAGCGATACCGCCTTCTGATACATTTCAACGGCTTTTGCAATGTCTTTTTCAAGGCCGTTTCCCGTTTCATAAAAACTGCCGAGAGAATTGATTGATTCTTTAACATTGTTTTTTGCCGCAACGGTATAGCATGCAATGGCTTTTCTGATGTTTTTTCTTGTTCCTTTTCCGATTGCGTAGCAAACGCCAAGATTGTTTATTGCACGGGAATGACCAAGCTTTGCCGCTTCCTTATACCACTTGAAAGCAAGCTTTTTGTTTTTCTTTGTTCCTTGTCCGTAATCATAGCACCACGCAAGACTGTAGGTTGCTTCAGCGTGTTTATGTTCGGCAGCCCTCGTATACAGCTCAAAGGCTTTTTTATAGTTTTTATGGGTGCCCTCTCCTGAATAATAACAATCGCCTAAATTATAAATTGCATCAACACATTCTTTTTCGGCTGCGATTTCAAAATATCTGATTGCTTCATCATATTCAGCATCGTCGTAATACAGTTCACCAATATCGTTGCAGGCGTCAGCGTGATTTTTGTTCGCCGCCGCTTTAAGGTAATCAAATGCTTTCTCAAAGCTTATTTTTGCATTCCCATCCATGAAATAAAGCCACATGGAATAGAGCGCATCGGGTACGCCTTTCTCTGCCGCCGATTCGCAGTAACTGACAGCTTTCCTTATGCTTCTCCTTGTTCCGATTCCGTAATAACAGAAATCCGAAACAATATAAACGGCGTTTGCATCTCCGAGTTCGGCAGCTTCGCTCATATATTTAAATGCTTTTTTCGGAGATTTTTCAATTCCGTATAACCCTTTCAGATAATAAAGTCCGAGCATTCTCAACGATTCGGGGAATTTCTGTTCTGCAGCTCGGATTAAATAAGACATACCTTTCCGAATGTCCGGAGTCAGATTATAGAAATATCCCTTCAGATATGCACCTGCCATCATATGTTGAGCTTTTGCAAATCCATTATCTGCTGATAATTTCATCAACTCAAAAGCTTTTTGAATGCTTTTACGAACACCGTTTCCGTCAAGATAAAATTCCGATAAAAGATATTGTGCAGAAGCATTACCTTCATTGGACTTGCGTTTCATTAGTTTTACAAAGTCTTTCAATGAAACTTCTTCTTCAGCTCCGTTGTCATAATTTATAAAACATCTAATATTTGATACAACAGTTTCGGGGGTACTGTTGTCATAAATTATTTCATTTTCTTCGGACGAAATATCATTTTGCACACTTAATTTTTCATTGCAAATGTCAATAAACGCCTGCGCTTCGGCAAATCCTTCGTCAAGTGCGGACTGGCAATATCTTGATAATCTTTCATAATCTCCGTTATCAAGAAGAAACCGAGCATAGCTTTGGTCAAATCTTTTCATATTTTCACCCCTTGATATAAACTTCTCTGTTTTGATTCTATCATTATCGAACAAATCTTTCAATTGTATTTTAAAACATATTATGTACCAAATAACGAACATCGTGTTCTTTGGTGTTCGTTATTTGGTACATGTGATACGATATATTTGTTATGAACATATAAGAAAACATTTGACATTTCTCGTTAAAAAGTATTTGGAATTGAAAATAATATTTTTATATGATAATATAAAATCAGAAAATCATTGAAGGGGATATATTATGTTAAACAGAGATAAACTGAACGAAATATTAGTTGTATACAAAAAGAATTTTAAACATCATTTCAATGATAATGGCGAAAAATTCAAATGGCAGGCAATTAAGCGATTCCAAGATGTTTGGGATATCAACGCTGCCGATCTTTCAGATATGTTTATGAAGGCGACAGATAAAACATACGGTTTATTAGCAACTGAACACTCTATGCCACGAGCAATGATGAAAGAGTTTGCTTTAAAAGATCCCGAAGTAGTCAGAGCAATGTTTATAAGCCTCTACGACGAATCAAAGGATATTATCGAAAGAATCAACGAGTTTATGTCATTGTCTGAAAATTTAAGGATTAAACATAATCCCGGAAACTGGTATAACCATTTTCAGGATGTCAATGCTATTTCAACATATCTTTGGCTCAGATTTCCAGACAAATATTATATTTATAAATATCAAGTAATCAAAGATGCAACAAAGATTACCGAAAACGACTTTGTTGCCAAAAAAGGTTATGCTCTTGAGAATTATTTACCGGGTCTTGAGTTTTATAATGAAATTCAGAAAGCGATAAGTGAAGATTCGAAACTTGTTCAAATGCTGAAAGATGAAATTGATGACACCTGCTATCCTGATGAAAAGTTTATGACTATGGCAATTGATGTGGGTTTTTATATCCGAAGTTATTATAATGATGATATTGCGGGCAAAAATGAATGGCATCCCAAAGATTATAATCCCGGTATTTCAAAAGAACTCTGGCTTGAATTACTCAATAATGAAACTGTTTTCACAAAGAGCAGTCTTGAAATTATGTACCGAATGAAAGATATCGGCGGTGCTGCTACCTGTACCGAACTTGCAGAAAAATACGGTGAAACCAAAAACTTCTACAATGCCGGTTCTTCTTCTCTCGCAAAAAGGGTAGCTAAAGAAACTGGATGTCCCTTGATGCAGGAAGACATGGAAGATTCCAAATGGTGGCCTATTCTTTATGTTGGCAAATACGCAGATAAGGATGCAAAAGGCAGATTTATCTGGAAACTTCGTGATGAACTTTTCGATGCTCTCAATGAATATGATTTCGGTACTGTTGAGTTATATGTTCAGAAAGATGAAACAGAAATGGAATGCAATTATTGGTGGCTTAATGCTAATCCTAAAAAATGGAGTTATTCCGATATTGCCGTAGGCGAAGAGCAGGATTATACTTTGTATAACGAAAACGGTAACAAACGCAGAATATTTAAGAATTTCCTTGAAGCAAAAGCTGGAGATTTAGTTATTGGTTACGAGGCTGCTCCTGTTATGCAGATTGTTGCTCTGGCAAGAATTACAAGAGAAAATGACGGTGAAAGATTATATTTTGAAAAGACAGAATCTCTTGCAACGCCGATTGATTATGCAACGGTAAAGGCGTGTCCCGAACTTGCCGAAATGGAGTTTTTTACAAATTCTAACGGAAGTCTTTTTAGGCTTGACAATGACGAATATAACACAATTCTTGATATAATCAGGAAAGAAAATCCCATTGTAAAAAGTGAAAACATTGATTCATATACTAAAGAAGATTTCCTTAATGACGTATACATTTCTTCTAAAAAATATGATTCTCTTGTTTCTCTTCTGAATCACAAATTGAATGTTATCCTTCAGGGTGCACCCGGTGTCGGTAAAACGTATGCCGCAAAGCGTCTTGCATATTCAATTATGGGGAAAAAGGATGACAGCAAGATTGAATTTGTTCAGTTCCATCAGAATTATTCATATGAAGATTTTATTATGGGATACAAGCCGAATGGCGATTCTTTCAAACTGACAAACGGCATCTTTTATAATTTCTGCAAGAAAGCAGAAAGCAATCTCAATGAAAAGTATTTCTTCATTATTGATGAAATCAACAGAGGAAATATGAGTAAGATTTTCGGCGAGCTTCTTATGCTTATCGAAAAAGATTACAGAGGAACAAAAGCAACTCTTGCATATAACGGATTATCTTTCAGTGTACCTGATAATCTTTACATAATCGGTATGATGAATACTGCAGACAGAAGTCTTGCTATGATTGACTATGCTCTTCGTCGACGTTTCGGTTTCTATGATATGAACCCGGGGTTCGCATCAAAAGGCTTTAAAAAATATCAGGAATTACTCAAGAATAAAACTCTTGATGTACTTGTTGGAAAGGTTGAAGAATTGAACGCTGTAATCAGTGAAGATCCAACTCTCGGCAAAGGTTTCTGCATCGGTCACAGCTATTTCTGCGGTCACGAAAATGAACCCGATGATAACTGGTTAAGAGAAATTGTTGAGTACGATATTATCCCGATGATCAGCGAATACTGGTTTGATGATAACGATAAACTCCTTACTTGGAAGAACAATCTGCGTGGTGTTTTAAATGACTGAGGATAAAGGAATTCTGATAAAAAACATCTATTATATGCTGACTTATGCTTTTCAGGTTCTTCGTCAGTCAAACTATGAAAGCATTGAAGCGGAGTCTTTTGAGAACATTCATGATTTATTTGCCGAAATACTTTCAAAAGCAGTTTCACAGCAGTTAAAGCAAGGTTTGCATAAAGAATATATATCAAAGCAAGAAACGTTACCTGTACTCAAGGGTAAACTTGATATCGGCGGTACAGTCAAAGAGAAGCTGCAAAGAAAACAACTTGTTTCTTGCGAACATGATGAGCTTACAGAAAACAATGTTTTTAATCAGATTATAAAAACAACCGCAGATTTACTTATACGGCATTCCGATGTGAGCACCGAAAGACGGTCTGCACTCAAAAAGAATCTGCTGTTTTTCGGTGATATTAATTGTATTGAACCGTCTCTCATTAAATGGGACAGGCTTCGCTTTCACAGGAATAATCAGACTTATAAAATGCTGATGAATATCTGCTGGTTTATTCTTGACGGTATGCTTCTTTCAACTGAAAAAGGCTCTTATAAAATCGCATCATTTATTGATGACCAGAAGATGCACAGACTGTATGAGCATTTTGTTCTTGAATACTACCGCAAGCACTTCCCACAGCTTAAAGTCGGAGCAGACCAAATCAAATGGGATATCGCAGAAGACGAAAATGATATCTTTCTTCCTGCAATGCAGACCGATATCACTTTGAAAAACGGAGTAAAGACTCTGATAATCGATACGAAATATTACGGAAAAGCTTGGCAGACACAGTATGATGCAAATACTCTGCGTTCGAATAATCTTTATCAGATATTTACTTATGTGAAGAATCTTGACAAAGAATCAACAGGTAATGTCGGCGGTATGCTTCTTTATGCCAAAACAAGCGAAAGAATCAGTCCGGACTGCGATTACACAATGGGAAACAACAAAATCAGCGTAAAAACTCTTGATTTGAATTTATCATTTAATCTGATTTCATCACAGCTTAACAGTATTGCAAATAAATTTTTTGATTTAAATTAAGGAGCAGTTATGGATTTTATGAAACTTGCAGCCGAAAGATATTCGGTGCGGAAATTTACAGACAAGCCTCTTGAGAAAGAGGTAATTGACAAAATTCTTGAAGCGGGGCATATTGCGCCTACGGGCTGCAATTATCAGCCACAGAGGATTCTTGTTATGAGCAATAAAGAAACCCTTACAAAACTGAAAGAATGCACTCGCTGCCATTTTGATGCACCCTGTGCAATGCTTATATGCTACAACAAGGATGAATGCTGGACGAGACCCTATGACGGTGCACAGTGCGGCATTGTTGATGCGAGCATTGTCACAACTCATATGATGCTTCAGGCATGGGAGCTTGGTGTCGGCTCAACTTGGGTTATGCACTTCAATCCATTCAAAATGAGTGAAGCATTTGCAATCCCCGAAAACATCGAGCCTGTCGCACTTCTTGTTATGGGTTATCCTGCACCCGATGCAGTTCCCAACGAAAGGCACACGGCTTACAGACCGACGGAAGAGACTGTTTTTTACAATAAGTTTTAAATGATTATTCGTAACGAGGTGCAGTAAATGAAAAAGATTTTAAGTGTGGTGCTTGCTATGATAATCGGTGCTTTATCAGTTCCGTTTACCGCATTTGCGGCTGAAAACGGATTCAAGGTTTACGAAAGCGTTATTGTTGTTTCTGACGATGCTTCGGCGACGGATATCTATGCCTCGCAGAGATTAAAGCATTATCTTGACAGAATCACAGGTAAAAACATCGAAATTGTTACCAATAACGATTCTTCGGAATATGAAATCTGTGTCGGTGCAACAAGAAGAGCCGAAAATGATTTTTCGGAGTCCGCCGACGGAAGCTATATCATCACCTCAACCGATAAAAGAATTATCATCAACGGTGCAGGAAACAAGGGTACTATAAACGGTGTTTATGCATTTCTTGAAAAATTCTGCGGCTGTCATTGGTATGAGACGCAGGTGATTATCGCTCCTGAAAACAGCACTCTCACCGTTCCTGCCGATATAGATATCAAATACACTCCGTTTTTTGAATATACGGAAACAGACACCGCAAGCTCCCGTGATATCGAATTCTCACTTGCAAACGGTCTGATCGGTGGTGCTTACAGAGATTTTACCGCAGAGCAGGGAGCTGCCGTTGAATATCTCGGCAGATTCTGTCATACGATGACAACATTTTTCTGCAAATCCGAAACATATTTTGAGGAGCATCCCGAATATTTCGCACTCAGAAACGGCAAGAGAACACCCAATCAGCTTTGCCTCACCAATGAGAAGGTGAAAGATATCGTGACGGCAGAGGTGCTCGAGCTTCTTGAATCGGAGCACAACCCCGATGCGGATATTCAGATTGTTTCACTCACTCAGCACGATAATTTTGATTATTGTCAGTGCAATAACTGCAAGGCGATTGACGATGAAAACGGCTCGCAGTCGGGTACAATGATTACTTTTGTCAACGAAATTGCACGCAGAGTAAAAGAACACGGCTACGACAACGTTGTTTTTGATACCTTCGCTTATCAGTACACAAGAAAAGCACCCACAAAGGTTGTTCCCCGTGAGGATGTTATTGTCAGACTTTGCTCGATTGAATGCTGCTTCGGTCATACTCTTGATGACCCGAAATGTGAGCAGAATGTTGATTTTATGAATGACCTTCGTAAATGGGGCAAAATCTGCAACAGAATTTATATCTGGGATTATGTTCATAACTACGCAAATACGCTTTGCATATTCCCGAATTTCGGCGTACTTCAGAGAAATATTCAGATTTTCTATGAGAATAATGTCAAGGGTCTTTATGAAGAGGGAAATTATTATATCGACAACAGCGATGCCGAGTTTGCCGAGATGAGGACATATCTTCTCTCAAAGCTTATGCAGAATCCGTATCTTGATTTTGATGCAGAAATGAACGGATATTTGGGCGGCGTTTACGGTCCGGGCGGATGCTATATCAGAGAATTTATTGACATCATAACAGAACACGCTGTTACCGACAGCAAGCATCTTTCAATTTATCAGTCGGCTGAAAATACACTTTATAATATGACCGATGAAGATGTTGAAAAAAGCAATGAGCTCTGGGAAAAGGCAAAGACTGTTGCCGAAGATGATGAACAGCTTCAGCAGATTCGCAGAACGGAGCTTTCGTGGAGATACTGGAAAGCCGCAAACAAACGGGGCGAATTTTCACGCTGTCAGTTCCCGTATGTTTGGATGTCGGAGGGCGAAAAGCTTCACAATGATCTTAAAGAAATGAATGCCGTTCTGTTTTCGGAAGGCGGAACAAACCTTCTTTCGGACTGCGAATTGCTCTATCTTTACAGAGTGCCCTATAAATGGACTGTTGTTTATGAGGAATGGTTCTGGGATGTTCTGAATCCGCTTGCAGTAGGCTTTTACAAGCTGCTTGGTGCGGTTTATAATCTTTTTAATTAACAGATCAGAAAGAGCCGATAGAGTTGAACCATTGGCTTTTGTGCGCTACAGAGGCCATAATGCTGAATTCGCGTTAAAGATTGTGCGCTTTAGAACGTGACATGAGCCATGAAATCCGATATAATATTCTACAGAAGAAACAATAATTATCGGAACGGAGATTTTATGGGATTTATAGAAGATTTATATTACGGAAACATTGATGCACAGGCGTACAACCCTGAATTCGGTACGGAACTCAAGAAAAAACTGAACGATCTGACCGAACTTGAAAAGCAAATTTCCGATAAACTGTCGGGCGAAGAAAAGACGTTGTTTCTGAAATACACGGACAAATACATTGAATTCACAAGCCGAAGCCTCACCGATTCTTTCGTTTCCGGTTTTCGTCTCGGCGCAAAATGTGCACATGATATATTCAGATAACAGCTCCGATTTCTTTCGTTTTGAAAGTCATGACATAACAAGCTCCGCAGAGTTTTCCTGCGGAGCTTGTGTGTCATAAGATATAATTTTTATACATTGCAAAGCAAAAACAATCAAACCAAACGGTTATTATAAATAAAACTCGTTTTCTCTGTGTACGTCTTTGAATACGCTCAATTTCTGCGTTAATCCTTCCTGAATCGGTGGCGGTAAGACACGGGACTGTGCAGGGCATTTGGCAACGCAAGCCATACACATTATACATTTATCAGCGTCAGTTAAAACTTCATTGTCCGTTACTGTGACGGCTTCGGTGGGGCAAACACAAGCGCAATAACCGCAGCCGTTGCAGGTTGCGAGCGATATCGGGGTAGCTGAGCCTTTTTTGACTTCCTTGTACGGATAGTTTCCGGGAACGGTTACATTTCCCGTTTTACCGTCTTCAACAGCATTCAATGCTTTCTTTGCAAATTGCTGTATTTCTTCGATATCTGCCTTATCAGGTCTGCCTGCACC
>JAZSCL010000087.1:0-4572 GCA_045602905.1 Acutalibacteraceae bacterium | reverse complement strand
TTCGCTTTCTCCTCCGTAGGTTGAAACCTGAGTTTCACCCGTGTTTCTGTGAGTAAGTGAATCGGGAAGATATTCTTTTATTGCAACTCTTGTTCTGTCTTTTGAGTCATAGCAAAGATAGGTTACACCGAATCCGCCTTTGCCGAGAACTCTGCCAACGACATATCTGCCCGCAAGAATTGTGCCTTCAGGTAATGATGTAGGATATTTTTCATTATTCTTCGGATATGAGCAGAAAGGGCATTTGCCTGCGTTACTGTTCAGCTCCGCAAAACAGTGCTCACAATAATTCCTGCCGTTTATTTCTAACATTTTATATCAACCTCATTGACATTCTGAAAACAGAGATTTTATTTCCTGATGATTTTAAAATCAATTAACCACTTCAAGATCACTACCTTCTATCCAACAATATGAGCCGTCGTATTTAATGCAGATCCATATATCTCCGTCTTCATCTTTATCTGTGCCGCATCCGACAACAACTATGTTTTCTCCGAGTTTTTTTCCTCTTGTACTAAAAATATTATCGATAACGGAATAGATCAGAACATGGTCACCACGAGCCTTATACTTTCCGAATGCGAGTTTATCAGCCGCTGCTTTTGCTTTTTCTTTGCTGTCTTTATAGTTACCTAATTCTTCAAATTGTTCTGCAGCTCTTTCTAACGAGATAGCTTGTTTAGCATTTTCAAATTCAAAACATGCATCACGGTATGCAGCTTCTATTGCTTTTTCTTCGCTGTCTTCGTAGTCACCAATTTTTTCGAATAATTCCTTTGCTGTTTCAAATTCCCAAGAAGAATCGCCTTCAAGCATCTCACACGCAAAACGGTATGCAGATTCTTTATATTTTGTCTCACTGTCTTTATATCCACCAAGATCTTCCCTGAAAATACGCATTGCTAGTCCATAAAATTCGGCATCCAAATAACTGCACGCTTCCTGATATGCAATCTCGAAAGACAGTATATTTGTAATTACGGGAACAATAACCGCAACCGAGCAAACCGATATTAAAATCTTTTTAAGCTTATTACGCGAAGAAGAATCTGTTTTATCTTTCAATATGACGGCTGACAAAATTACGGCAGCAATAAAAACTAAAACGCCCTCAACAACGACGGCAAACCGCAAAAACGAATTAGCTTTTTCAGCATAGAACCCAAAAGAAAAGAATTCTGCAATAACCAAACCATAGCCAATAATAAGACCTGCCGCAAGTAAAAAAATCAAGATAACTGTTATAATTTTTTTCTTTTTATCGGAGTCGGAAGCTTTTTCGGAATTTGATTTTATATTTTCTTGCAATTTTGCGATTGTTTTCTTTGCAATTCCGCCAACATTAATTTTCTTTTCTTCGTTCTTCAGAGGCTCTGCTTTTTCCTCAACGATTTCTTTCTTCACTTCGGGTAAACATTCCGTAACTGCAGGTGTTTCGGGTGCTTTTGCTTCAAATGCTTTGGGAGCAATCGCCAACGACGAAAGCTCCGCTTTGAGTTCAAAGGTGTTCTGATATCTGTCCTCTTTTCTTACCGCAAGCATCTTTTCAAGAATCTGCGCAAAATCAGGCGATATTCCTTCAAAGCTTACGTTGTCATCCGTTATTCTTGACATGGCGTCATCAAGAATTTCTCCCGTCAGTGCATAGTAAAGCGATGCACCGAGGGCATAGATATCTGTCCACGGACCCTGCTTTCCCCTCTTCTGATACTGTTCAAGAGGCGCAAAACCCTGTTTGAGAATTACGGAAAGACTCTTTGATGCTTCACCCACAACCTGCCTTGCAGCACCGAAGTCGATTAACTTCACTTTTCCGTCGTTGCAAAGAAATATGTTATCGGGAGATATATCACGGTGCAGAACATCTGTACTGTGAACTATCATCAGAGCTTCGGTTATTTTAAGAGCAATATATATTACTTCAGCTTCGCTTATCTTTCCGCCTTTTTCCTTTATATAATGCTTTAAATCGATACCGTCAAGATATTCCATTACGAAATAAGTGGTATTATTCTCATAAAAGAATTCATAAACGCTGATTATGTTGGGATTGCCGTTGAAACGCGAAACAAGCTTTGCTTCGTCATAGAATTTCTGCGCACCTGTTTTGAAATATTCTTCGCTTTCTCCTCCGTAGGTTGAAACCTGAGTTTCACCCGTGTTTCTGTGAGTAAGCGAATCGGGAAGATACTCTTTTATTGCAACTCTTGTTTTGTCTTTTGAGTCATAGCAAAGATAGGTTACGCCGAATCCGCCTTTGCCGAGAACTCTGCCCACAACATATCTGCCTGCAAGAATAGTGCCTTCAGGTAATGATGTAGGATATTTTTCATTATTCTTCGGATATGAGCAGAAGGGACATTTGCCTGATTTACCGCTAATTTCCGCAAAACAGTGTTCACAAAGATTTTTGCTGTTTATATTCAACATACTATCACCTTATCAAGCAGTTACTTTTATTACGGAACTTTTATATTCTTCCAATCAGAAACATCGCACTGTCCCTCACTGTTATAACCCGCTGCAACAACGGTACCATCAGATTTCAGACCTACTGTATGGTGACTGAACACACCGGAGTCAATCGCTACAATATTCTTCCAATCGGAAACCTCGATTTGTCCGTAATCATCCGAACCTGCCGCCAAAACAGTTCCGTCTGATTTAAGACCTAATGTATAATGGTCTCCTGCGACAACAGCAACAATATTTTTCCATTCTGATAAGTCATAACCACCATCACCTACTGCGACAACAGTTCCGTCTGATTTAAGACCAACCGTATGACTGTATCCTGCAGAAACAGCAATAATATTCTTCCATCCTGAAACATCACATTTACCATCGTGGTTCATACCTGTAGCAACAACTGTTCCGTCTGATTTCAATCCGACAGTATGTTCATATCCTGTATCAATTTGTACAATATTACCCCATCCCGAAACATCAAATTCACCGTTATAATTCATACCTGTCGCTACAACAGTTCCGTTTGATTTCAGTCCGACCGTTTTATAGTTTCCTGTGTCAATAGCTACGATATTTTTCCATCCGGAAACATCACACTCGCCTTCGCTGTTATCACCTACGGCAACAACAGTTCCGTCTGATTTAAGACCGACTGTATGATAGTTTCCTGCCGCAACGGCTATAATGTCACTCCAACCCGAAACATTACAGCATCCACCGCTTACGCCCAGAAAAAAGCCATCATTATTTCCTATTGCAACAACAGTTCCGTCAGATTTCAGCGCAACTGTATGTTCACCACCCGCTGCAATTGTCTTATATTTATTTGAGAATGAAAGCTTAGGCGGTTTGGTTGTTGTCGGTTTCCTTGTTGTAGGCTTCTTGGTTGTCGGTTTCTTTGTTGTGGGTGCCTTGGTTGTTGCTGTTGTTGTTTCTGACGCAACAGTTTCTATCGCCTGTGTCAAAGAGGTTTTCATTGCTTCTGTCAAGCTTTCAAAAGGTCCTACAGTATGTGCGTATGTGCCTGTTTGTAAATACTTGCCTCCGTTTGTTTCCTCAACCTTAATGTATTCTTTTCTCGAAAATGCAGCAACTGTGATTATTACAACAAGTATCAATGCCGCTACTGACGAAATAGAGATAAGCGTTTTCTTATCTTTGAAATCGATGCTTGTCTTTACTTTTTCAACTATTGCTTTTACATTAATTTCTTTTTTCTTTTCTTCTGCAAGTTTGTTATCGTCTTTTACTATTACCGTTACCTTGACATCGTCTGATTCTTCGGTAACAGCCACAGACTCAGCTGTTTTTTTCAAAGACTTTATTTCAATCGGTTTCGGTGTTATCGGTAACTCTGAAAGTGCCGTTTTAAGTTCAAATGTATTCTGATATCTTTCCTCAATTTTAATCTCGAGCATCTTTTGGAGAATTGCAGCAAATCCGGGAGTGATACTCTCCAGATTCAGCTCATCATCTGCTATTCTTGACATGGCATCATCAAGAACTTCTCCCGTCAATGCATAATAAAGAGATGCACCGAGGGCATAAATATCCGTCCATGGACCCTGCTTTCCCCTCTTCTGATACTGTTCAAGAGGTGCAAAGCCTTGTTTGAGAATTACGGAAAGACTCTTTGATGCTTCACCCACAACCTGCCTTGCAGCACCAAAGTCGATTAGCTTTACTTTTCCGTCACTGCAAAGAAAAATATTATCGGGAGATATATCACGGTGCAGAACATCCGTGCTGTGAACTATCATCAGAGCTTCTGCAACTTTTTGAGCTATATACAGCGTTTCTTCCTCGCTTATCTTTCCGCCTTTTTCCTTTATGTAATGCTTGAGGTCTGTTCCGTCAAGATATTCCATTACGAAATATGTCGTATTGTTCTCATAAAAGAATTCATAGACACTGATTATGTTAGGATTGCCGTTGAAGCGTGAAACAAGCTTTGCTTCATCATAGAATTTCTGCGCACCTGTTTTGAAATATTCTTCGCTTTCTCCTCCGTAGGTTGAAACCTGAGTTTCACCCGTGTTTCTGTGAGTAAGTGAATCGGGAAGATATTCTTTTATTGCAACTCTTGTTCTGTCTTTTGAG
>JAZSCL010000086.1:0-2846 GCA_045602905.1 Acutalibacteraceae bacterium | reverse complement strand
TATCCTGCCGTCGAGTGTGGCATGTAACGATAATGCGGAACACCACGAAATCTCTTTTGCAAATTTTTTGACCTGTTCCTCACCGTTTAATGCAAAGAAGGTGAAATACGCATTTGTGCCGCCGCAACATTCCTTGGGAATTAACTCAATGGGTTCAACATATGCATCTCCTATGCTTTCGGCTTTGTCACACAACAAATCTGTTAACATCAGTAGTTTTGTTTGCTGCATCACATTAGGAACATAATCTTCGTTGTTTTCTCTGTCCATTTGATTCTTTATGCTTTCTGCCAAAAACTTAACCTCCTCGAAAAGTTCATCGCTGTTATTAGGAAAATTATTCATAAATTGGCTCCTTTCGCTTAACCGTTAAATACTGCTTCTTCTTTTGTTGTAAACATATGGGACTTCAAAAGAAATTCTCAATTTATTATTCATACCCATATCAAAGCTGAACTCTTTGCAATTAGAAACTTGTTTGGCAAAACTGACAACATCCTCGTTGTTTTCGAAAATCAATTCGTCCACGAACATTACAACCGTACCGTGGTAACCGATTGATGGCATTATTACCGCAGTATCACCTCCTGATTTATCTGCCATTTTTTCAAGATACAACGCCAGATTAAAAAGTTTCAGCTGCTGAAATCTGTTTGGAACAATATATTCGTTGCCATCTTTAAAGCATATCTGCTTTAATTGCTCATATCGCTCCTCCTCCGTTGGTTTTTTGCTGTTGAAATCAAAGAAACCGTTTTCGAACATTTTGTTGCCTCCTTTTGATGTTCCTTTATATATACAAGCACAAATCTGAAACCGCTTTTGTTAACATTTAAAATAATAGGGCTGACTTGATTTATACATACAAGCCTGAAATGTCAACCATCTTCGTTATGCAGAAAAAGACTAAAGAAAAACTATCATCGCTGTTTGCTGAAATTAACTCAGACGGCGCATATGCCGTACATAAAAATTCAAAAATATTATAAGGAGTTTATTTAATATGAAAGTTGTACCTACATATATGTCAATCAACGATGCAGCAAAGGCGAGCGGTATGAGTGCTCATTACATCAGAGACCTTGTAAAGGCTAACAAAATCAAACACGTCAAGTCGGGCATGAAGTATCTTATCAATTACCCGAAAATGATGGATTACTTTGAGTCTCTTGAAAACAACGCAGCATAAGACGTCCGGTCAAACAGAATACAATCTGCCCCTTCTGAACAGGAGGGGGCAGGCAAATCAAAAATTATAACCGAAAGGATGAAAAAATAATGGCAAGTGCAACACCTATGTATAATAAGGATAAAGAATTAACGGGATACAGAATAAAGGTATCAAGAGGTTACGACGCCAACGGCAAACAGCTTACCCCGTATTCCACGGTTTGGAAATTGCCTGAAGACTGGGATAAGTGGGCTAAAAAGCGTCAGCAAAAAGAGCTTGATATTGCAAAAGCTAATTTTCAGGCTGCCTGCGACAGAGGTGAAGTCAAAACGAAAGCTGAAAAATCAGCTGAGAAAAAAGCAATAGCAAAACAACTCGCTGAAGAAGATATGAAAAAGATGAGTTTTGCAGATGCTTTTGATTTATACATACACGAAACCAAGGAAATTAAAAAGATCAACACGATAACCGGTATCAACACAACTATGAAAAGGGCATTAAGAATGTTTGGTAAAAGAAAAGTTGAGGATATAAGCGAGAACGACTGTCGGGCATACCTTGATTCTTTATATGAAGAGGATCTTGAAACATCCACAGTCCGTAAGCATTATGAAACACTGCACGCTTTTCTGACTTGGTGCCTTGATGAGAAAAATATAATATCTTCTCATCCGATGAAGAAAATCAAGAAGCCCATCATCAAAAAAGGTTCTGAAACAGTAGCTGTGTATTCTCTTGAAGAACTTAAAAGAATTATCGATTGCTCAAAGAATGAGCCTTTGATGTGGCAGGTAATGACGCTTCTTCTTGCCGACTCAGGAATGCGTCGAGGGGAAGCCTGTGCTTTGCGTTGGTCAGACATTGACTTATCAACAGGAAGAGTGCATATCGTCAACAATGCTCAATACACCGAAGGTGACGGCACATACGATACCACCACAAAATCCGGAAAAGACAGAGTTATCTATCTGAACGATCAGGTTATCAAAATACTTTCGGAATGGAAGTCACTTCAGAAAGAAGTAATCGAGGGGTTGGGTAAAAAAACTCCCACTCATATTTTTGCACATCTTGATTCGGGAAACAGAATAAATCCGCAAGCCCCTACCGCTTATTTCAGAAAATTCGGAGAAAAATACGGCATCGAGGATTGTTACCCGCACAAGTTCAGACACACGATGGCAACGATTCACATACGCACGGGGATTGACGTTAAGACCGTATCAGAAAAGCTCGGACATTCAAGCGTTGAAATAACGCTCAAGCTGTATGTACACAGTGACGAAGATACTCAGAAAGCCGCAAACGAAAAATTCGCTTCACTTGTGTGGAACTAATAAAATGCATCTGAACGCAAAACACAGATTCGGCGATTAAACCGAATCTGTGTTTTGCTTAATTTTAATATTATGATTTTAGTTTATATCTGCGATTTTTATTGTTACCCTCCGGCACGATAATATCATCTGAAATCATTTCGCTCAATATTTCCTTAAGCCTTGAACTTTTCAAACCGACAAGTTCAGCAAGCTCTGTGCTTTTTGCAGAAGCGTTTGCTGTCAGATATTCTACAATTGCTTGCTTATGTGCAAGGGTCTTTATCGCCGCTTTTTTATCGCCGCTTTTTATCGCCGCTTTTTTCAGCGGAAGCGATAGTGTTATGCGTTCAGGATCA
>JAZSCL010000085.1:0-11599 GCA_045602905.1 Acutalibacteraceae bacterium | reverse complement strand
CTGGAATGAGCCGGGGATGCGGCCTACTGAATAGAGTTTCTCTTCGTAGTCAACCGAAAGGGGGAAGAAGTCAACGCCCTCTCTGGGTTTTGCAGCCATTGTAGCTGTGCAGAGCACGTTGGTTTCGCCGTAGCGAACGAGACATGCACCGCCTGCAAGCTGAGCCATTTTGCCGACTTCAACAACAAAAGGTCTGCCTGCGATTTCTGTTTCGTAAGTTCTGAAAGCTTCGAAAAACATTTTAGTACCTCTCTGTAAAATTTTATTTCTACAGGCGGCACGGTTTAGCAATAAATCCAACCTCTGAATAATTCGTAATGCTCAATTCGCAATTCGCAATTAAGGGTCGCTTCGCTCCGATTGTATGTTGCTCCGCAAAAACTGACTGTTAACGGACACATATACAATAGTTACGGGTGAAACCCGTCATTAATTACGCATTGCGCATTGCGGATTCATAATTGTTCAGAAACTCGATTTACCGCTAAAACCGGATTCAGCCGCCTGAAAGATTCAATGCTTTAGCACTGTGCCGAATTAATGATTTAACGGATTAACCTGCCGAAAAACGAGACAAAGCAGGCAAGATATGAAATTCCTGCCTGCTCTTTTGCTGAAATTATTTACGGATACCAAGTCTTGCAATGATTGAACGGTAACGCTCAATGTCAACCTTCTGAAGGTATGCAAGAAGGTTTCTTCTGTGACCAACCATCATAAGAAGGCCTCTTCTTGAGTGGTGGTCCTTCTTGTGAACCTTGAGATGCTCGGTGAGGTCGTTGATTCTCTTTGTGAGAACAGCGATCTGAACTTCGGGTGAACCTGTGTCACCTTCGTGGAGAGCATATTCCTGCATGATTGCGGTCTTTTCTGCCTGTGTCATTGTTTTTCACCTCATTTAATTATTTGCCTCAGCACCCAGAATGCGGTAGGTGATTACCTCATAGAGGTTTACTCCGCAACCCGAGTAGCGGGCATTCGCAGAAGGGATTATATCACAACATTTTCTTTTTGTAAAGACTTTTTTTGAAATTTATTTCAATGCCCGATTTCCGCAGTCTGCATAGAATGATTATGGGAACAGTTTTCCCGAAAACAAGGCGGCTGCCGTCATTGGGTGGCAGAGATGCCCGTGGGGAGCCGGGTGACATATGGCAGCTGCCATCATATATAAGTGATATACAACTTCGTTGTGTGATATATTGCTTCGCAATGTGATATTTTCGGCTGTGCCGAAAGAGATATTCGCCTTCGGCGAGTTAAGGACGGGTTTCACCCGTACCCATTATATTATAGCTTAACAATCAGTTTTGCGGAGCAATATATAATCGGAGCGAAGCGACCCTTAACTTTGCATTTATCACTTTGAACTTTGCACTTGTCATATTGAACTCTTCACTCGGAATTTTACTCCCTGACTTTATTAAGAGCCTTAAGCGGGTCAACGGTTTTGCCGTCGATGAGGATTTCAAGATGAAGATGGTCCTCGTCGCTGATTTCAACGGGGATATGCCCCAGAGTGCCGATTTTTTCTCCCTTTTCAACCTGTGTGCCTTCGGGCAGGCAGGTTGCGTTTTTCATGCCGCAGTAGCGTGCGGTCATGCCGTTTCCGTGGTCGATTTCAACAACCGTACCCCAGAAAACATCGTCATAAACCTTGGTTATTTTTCCGTCTGCAACAGCGCTCACATCGTTGCCGGCACTTCCGCCGAAATCAACGCCGTTGTGCACTCTCCAGTCGCCCATGGTCTTGGATTCGACCATCTCTCCGTTGCTGAAATCCTTGATGATATCCGACCCCATCGGCAGATAGAAATCGCCCGAAAACGGCTTGTTTTCAGTTATTTTTTCAGTTGTTTTTTCAGTTGGGGGTTCGGTTCTTTCGTCGGCAATTCCGCTGATTCCGATGTTTGCGTTGTCGGTGATGCGGGGCTGAATTTCCTCGCTCCATTCAACGGTTACACGGCTGAACTCGGGCTCAATATCCGCATCGGGACCGCCTGCCAGAAATCCCGTAACCGTGCCGACTCCCACCGCAACAAGGCAAACGAACAGTGCAAGATAGATATTGGGATGCTTTTTTATTCTTCTTTTCATTCTTATGACCTCTTTCAATTTTTCGTGATTTGAACGGGACGACGCGGAGGTCGTTCCCTACGGAAATTTACATTCATATTGTCGGCAGTTTGTTTCAATTTTATTCCACGGAACGAATTGTGAAAAAAATTTGCCTTTTCTGTGTGTTTTTTTGAAATTCCCTCTTGATACTTGACGCATTTTCTGCAATAATAATAGGGTATATTTATAAATAAACGGCAGGTGTATAACTTGGATTACAAAAAACTTGCGGAGCTTCTGTTTCCTCAGATAGACAAAACTCCCGACTATTACGAAAATCTTTATCCCGAAAGAAATCTTCCCGAGGGTGCAAGAGTAACAAGATTTGCTCCTTCACCGACGGGTTATCTCCATATCGGCGGACTCTTCGGCGCACTGGTTGACGTGCTCACCGCTCAGGCAACAAACGGCGTTGCATATCTGCGCATTGAGGACACCGACAAAAAGCGTGAAATCGATGACGGTGTTTCCGCAATCATCAGCGGATTTGATTATTTCGGCGTTGAATTCAACGAAGGCGTAACCGGATTCGGCACGGAAAAGGGTGCTTACGGTCCTTATACCCAGAGCCAACGTGCGGAAATATATCAGACAATCGGCAAGAGCCTTGTTGAAAAGGGTCTTGCATATCCCTGCTTCTGCACTGCGGACGAGCTTACGGCTATCCGTGAAGAGCAGACAAAGGGCGATGCTCTTATCTGGGGTTACTTCGGAAAATGGGCAAAGTGCCGTGACCTCAGCTTTGAGGAAATCGAGAAGAATATCGCAGACGGCAAACCCTGGGTGCTCAGACTCCGTTCGGGCAACAGCGGTGAAAAGAAAATTATTTTTGACGATGTTATCAGAGGCAAAATCGAGATGCCCGAAAACATAATCGACGAAGTTCTTCTTAAGTCCGACGGCATTCCCACATATCATTTCGCACATGCCTGTGACGATCATTTCATGAGAACAACTCACGTTATCCGAGGCGAGGAATGGATTTCATCCGTACCCAAGCACATCGAGCTTTTCAAGGCCTGCGGATATAAAGTTCCCAAATATGCGCATACTCCTCAGGTGCTCAAAATCGACGAGGAAAGCGGCGACAAGAGAAAGCTTTCAAAGAGAAAAGACCCCGAAGCGGCGGTCGGATATTTCGTTGAGGGCGGCTTCCCCAAGGAGAGTGTGCTTGAATATCTTCTCACCCTCATCAACTCAAACTTCGAGGACTGGAGAAAGGCAAATCCCAAGGAAGATATCTCGAAATTCCCCTTCAATCTCAAGAAGATGAGCGCAAGCGGATGCCTTTTTGACCTTGTGAAGCTCAACGACGTAAGCAAAAACGTAATTTCGGTTATGACTGCTCAGCAGGTATACGATAATGTTGCGGCATGGTCAAAGGTATATGACCCCGAATTCAACGCAATATTTACCGCAGACCCCGGATTCTCAACAGCGGTTGTGAATATCGACAGAGAGAATCCCAAGCCCCGTAAGGATATCGCAAAATGGAGCGAAGTCAGGGATTATGTTTCATACTTCTATAATTCAATCTACACCGCAGATTATACTCTGCCCGAAAACATTTCCAAGGCGGATGCTGCGGCAATAGTTGAAAAATACATGAACGAATTCTCACTTGCAGACGATAAAGACCAATGGTTTGCAAGAATCAAGGATATGTGCGAGCCTCTCGGATTCACACCCAACGTCAAGGAATTCAAGAAGAATCCCGAAGCATTCAAGGGTCATGTGGGCGATGTTTCAACGGTTATCCGCATTGCTCTCACATCAAGAAAGAACACTCCCGACCTTTATTCAATCATGCAGCTTCTCGGCGAGGATGAAATCAAGTCAAGACTCAGCGAAGCTCTTAAAAATTTTGCGGAATAAATAAATTCGGATAGTATTATAATTCGTAATTCGCAATGCGTAATTGATGACGGGTTTCACCCGTACCCATTTTATATGTATCCGTTAACAGTCGGTTTTGCGGAGCAATATACAATCGGAGCGGAGCGACCCTTAATTGCGAATTAAGCAATACGAATTGTAAATCCGACTTTTTCACTTAACTTGAAAGGATGTATCACAATGGACGAAATCAAAACCAACTCCAATTTTATATATGACTTCATCGATGAAGACCTTGCAAACGGAGTCAACACCAGAATCCAGACCCGTTTTCCGCCCGAACCCAACGGCTATCTTCATATCGGACACGCAAAGGCTATAACAATCGACTTCACAACAGCCGAAAAGTACGGCGGTATCTGCAATCTCCGTCTTGACGACACCAACCCCTCAAAGGAAGACGTTGAATATGTTGATGCAATCAAAGAGGATATCGAATGGCTCGGCTTCAAGTGGAACGATGTTTACTATGCATCAAGCTACTTTGATTTTCTTTATGAATGTGCGATAAAGCTCATCAAGAAGGGCAAGGCATATGTATGTGACCTTACCGCCGAAGAAATCAAAGAATACAGAGGCACTCTCACCGAACCCGGCAAGGAAAGCCCCTACCGTAACCGTTCAATCGAGGAAAATCTTGACCTCTTTGCCCGCATGACGGCAGGCGAATTCGCAAACGGAGAAAAGACACTCCGTGCAAAGATTGATATGGCGTCACCCAATCTCAATATGCGTGACCCCGTTATGTACAGAATCGCTCATGTACCCCATCATCAGACAGGCGACAAATGGTGCATCTATCCCATGTATGACTTTGCTCATCCTCTTTCGGATGCAAGGGAAAACGTTACCTATTCGCTCTGCTCTCTCGAATTTGAAAACCACAGACCCCTCTATGACTGGTTCATCAACGAAATCGGCTTTGAAGAGCCTCCCAGACAGATTGAATTTGCCCGCCTCAACCTCAACTACTGCGTAACCAGCAAGAGATATAATCTTGAAATGGTGCAGAACGGTATCGTTGAAGGCTGGGATGACCCCAGAATGATTACCCTCTGCGGTCTGAGAAGAAGAGGCTATCCCGCAGCGGCAGTGCGTGAATTCATCAACCGTATCGGTGTTTCAAAGGCAGACAGCGTTGTTGACTACGGCCTGCTTGAAGCATGCGTAAGAGATAATCTCAACGAAAACGCTCCCAGAACCATGGCTGTTCTCCGACCCCTCAAGGTTGTTATCGATAACTATCCCGACGGTCAGACAGAAGCTCTCGAAGTTGAAATCAATCCCCTCAAGCCCGAACTCGGCAAGAGAACGGTTAATTTCTCAAGGGAAATTTTCATTGAGCGCGATGACTTCATGATTGAGCCTCCCAAGAAGTATTTCAGACTTTTCCCCGGCAACGAAGTCCGTCTCAAGGGTGCATATCTCGTAACCTGCAACAGCTGGGAAACCGACGAAGAAGGCAACGTTACCTGCATCCACTGCACCTATGACCCCGAAACAAGAGGCGGCGACGCTCCCGACGGCAGAAAGGTCAAGGGTACACTCCATTGGGTAAACGGCTCGGACAGCGTTCCCTGCGAAATCCGTCTTTATGACCGTCTTTTCGGTGCTGAAAATCCCTTTGTTGACGGTAAGGAAAATTACCTCAACCACCTCAACCCCAACTCGCTTGAAATTCTTGAAAACTGCCTTGTTGACGGCGGTCTCAGAGATGCAAAAGCAGGTGACACATTCCAGTTTGTGCGCCACGGATACTTCTGCGTTGATAAGAAATCAACCGAAGATAAACTCGTTTTCAACAGAACGGTTGACCTCAAATCATCCTGGAAATAAGAAAGGATTTTTCAAATGAAATATGTTTTTCGTATCGTAAACGCCCTGCTTGCGGCGGCGATTTTCCCTGCAGTGATTTTTCTTGAGTTCATTCTTTTCAGAGTTTCAACAACTCTTTTCGAAGCAGGTCTTGAAGAATCAATCACAATCAAATTTATCATCGATGTTATAACGGGCAAAGAAGAAATGTGGCATAATCTGATTATGCTCAACGAAGGCGGATTCGTTTTCCCCGAAATTCTTGAACCCTATAAAGCCAGACTTATAGCCGTTGTTGTTCTTTTTGCGGTTGCTCTTGTTGCGGCGCTTTTCGTGTTCATATGGTCGATTTGCAGCAACAAGCGAATTCCCGTGATTGTTGCGAGCGTTCTCGGAATTGCGTCAACGGTTTCCATGACAGCCGTTTTCAACTCCGTTGCAAAGTTCTTTATGGACGGCACAATCAATGTTGTTGAGCTCTTTACCTCAAACTGGATTGTTTCGCTTCTCGGCAATGTTATTGTTGTTGATTACATCGGATTTGCGGGCTTCCATAATGCAATCATCATCCTCTTCGCAGGTGTAATCGTCTGGACTCTTTCGTTCTATCTTGTAGAGCTTGGCGAGCCCAAGGAAGAAAAAGATAAGGCATTGGTAAAGAAAAAATGAAAAGAATAATTTTGATTCTTGCGGCAGTGATTATGGTTTTATGCACCGCCTGCAGCTCCGTACATACTTCGGGAAACGGTGAAGAGAATCCGCAGATAAAGCTTCAGACGGAGGTTATTTCATCATTCGGAATTTCACAGAAGCAAAACAGAATCGTTGCCTACAAAAGCGAAAACGAATATCTGGAGTATGTTGTTGCCGTGTATGACGGCAACAAAAAAACAAGCGAAAAAACATACTATTTTTATAACAGCGGTTATGCCTACGATATTTTCAAGGAAGAAAATGCAGACAGCGAAGTTATAACCTTTTTTGATGATGCACACTATGCCGTCAAGGATACGAGCGTCGCAAACACAGGCACATATGACGGCGATTACACCGCTATCGGTGAAAAATACGATTTCAGATAATCGGCGCAAAGAGTTAATTACTGCTTAAAATGAATATCTCCCCGATTTTCGGTTATGCTAATCGCAAACCGAATAAAGGAGAGTTATTATGAAAAAAATAACTGCTGTGGCTGTTTCTGTGCTTGTTATTGCCTGCCTTTTTGCGGGATGCGGAGGCACGGAAAACGGCAAAGTTACCGACACAACAAACAACAATCCCGTTATCACAACGGATAACATGACAGACAGCTTTGAAAACGGCTCGGTTTCGGACACAACAAACAACACCGTAACCCTTATGCCCGATTCAACATCCACCACAATGTAAAAAACCGACGCATCTTCCCGCAGGAGGGTGCGTCAGTTTATTTTCGGAGAAGCTATGAATACAGACGATAAACTTCTGATTTCAAAAATTGAAGATAAAGCACGCCGATGCAGTGAAAATTCGATGATAACAACCTCTGATTTTCTTGATATGCACCAGAAATCCGTGGTTGCATCTCTGCGTCTGCCGTATCCCGATGTCAGGCTGACATTCTACGGAGGATTTGAAGATGCGGAGCGCACCGTTGCGGTTTTTCTGCCCGACTACATAGAAGCGGAAACCGAGGAAGAGCTTTCGGATTATTTCGCACAGACGGAGGAAAATCCAATTACAATAATTGAGCTGACGAAGGATAAATTTTCTCCCGCACTCAGCCACCGTGACTATCTCGGTGCGCTGATGGGTCTCGGAATCCGCCGTGAGATGACGGGTGATATCATTGTTTCCGAAAACGGCTGCAGAGTGGCGGTGCTCCCGAAAATGGCACGGTTTATTCTCGATAATCTCGGGAAAGCGGGCAGAGGCACGCTCACGGGCAGGATTCTTGCGCCCTCCGAGGCAAGGGAAGGCACAAAAGCACCGGGGATTCCCGACAGCTTCACCGTTTCTTCTCTGAGGCTGGACAGTGTTGTCAAAAACGCATTCTGCGTTTCAAGAGGCGATGCCGCAGAGGCGATTGAGGGCGGAATTGTTTTTGTAAACGATACAGAATGCACCAAACCCGACAGAAAAATCGTATCGGGAGATAAAATTGTTTTCCGACGCAAGGGCAGAATTATCGTCGGAGATTGCTCAGGCGTTTCAAAAAAAGGCAGGATTATCGTTAATATAATTAAATTTGTATGATGTATTTATTTGAATCAGTATTAAATTGAGAAGGTGTTTCTGTTGATTTAAGTTATTGGACGATGTTTCAGAATTGGAGAAAAACGCCTAAATAAAACCCCAAACTCTCGGATAAGGAGAGTTTGGGGCAAATATTCGAAATATTCACTTAACAATTAATACCAAAGAAACCCTAAGAACAGTATTTTTATAAGCCATTGCCACCATGTGTATGATACGTTGATTTCACATGAATCAGAATAGCCTGTTTCGTTGTGCGTGACAGTTATTGTAGCAGAGCCTCTGCCGACAGCGGTAACTTTAGTTCCGTCAACTTTTGCAACAGACGGGTTTGATGAAGTGAATGTATAGTTGGATTTATCGGATTCTTCAAAAATAAATGTTACCGATTCCTTATAGTAAAGGTCGTACGAATCTCGCGGAAGATTTGCACCTATTATAACCTCATTTTTACCATTATCATTTTCTTCTTTGTTGTTTGTATCATCGTTATCGGCTTTGTGATTGTTGCAATTTTTATAGGTATATCCGTATATATCAGCGATTTTTGATCCCATTTCATTTCCGCAAAGGTAAGCATCTGAATATTTAAGCATATCCCCGTAGGGTAAGGAATCTCCAAGATAGTCTGAACCCAGAGTCATTTTTGTGGATGAAATGTGCACATATTCCAAGCATTTGCAACCTCTGAAACAACCCGAACCTATTCTTGTTACGGTTGAAGGCAGAATAACCGCTTTCAGATTATCGCCGCCGAAAATCAGTTCTGTATCCGTAAGCAGAGTTCCGTTTGAATTGCCGCCTTCTGCTAAAGCTCCGGGGCTGAAACTGAGGTCTGCAAGTGTTTCGACACCAGTCGGAACATAATAAGTTTCCCTGGTATTTCCTATAGGATATTGAATTAATTTTGTTTTGTTCTTGTTGAATAATACACCGTAATCATCACTGGAAAGAATTCTGTTTTTTTCATCTACGGTAATTTTTGTAAGGTTATTGTTGAGGGCAAAAACCAAATCTCCAAAAAACGAAACATCATACGGTATATGAATTTCGGTAAGTGCGGTTAGATAAAAAGCATAAGAGCCTATGTCTATCAATGAATCGGGCAGGTTGATTTCTTCGAGTTTGGTACAACCGAAAAATGCCATCATTCCTAAATTCTTAACATTCTTTCCCAAATGAACACTTTCAAGATTAGTGCAGTTCATAAAAGCAGCTTGGTCTATGCTGGGAATATTATTGCCGATAATTGTTCCGACTGTATCGGGAACACTTACGCTTGTGATACCATTACAACCCCAAAATGCGAATTCGTCAATCTGCTGAACATCATGACCGTTTACCTGTTCGGGTATAACGATGTCACCCACAGCTTCTTCGTCACATTTGACAAGAATTAAGCCGTCTCCAAAATCACTGGCTGTGTAGCACAGATAACCGTCATAAAAATAATCCTGTGATGCCTGCGCAACAAAAGAATCGGTTGTAAGTAAAAAGTTTAGCAATCCGATTGCTATTGTGAAGGTCAAAGCAATGGAAAACAATCTTTTGGAAAAAAATTTCATAAAGAACCTCCTACTATTTTGTATAATTATGTGATATATTGTAGCATTCGGAAACTTGGATTGTCAAGATATAAACATAAATTGTGCCCGTCTGTCCGTCTGACCACAGTATGTAGTGTATATAGAATAGTATTATATATACATTTTATATATGTGTTTTTACGGCGGATATCGTTTCACTGCGTTAAAGCGTCAAAACCCTTGATATCATTGGGATTCGGGGCAAAAAATTTTTAAAAAAACTTAAAAAAACTATTGACATTGTTGCATTGCCTGTGGTATTATACATAAGCACGAGTTTCTGAAGAAGGGGCAAGTATGCCCGAAAGCATCAGAAATTCTTGCAGATATGCGTTGATGCAGGAGGTGGCCGCTCTCTGAAGCGGGAAATTTCTGCGGAGTATGTCCGATTTCAAACCGGGCGAATTGTGTCCTTGCGTAAGGTCTGCCGTTCCCGGGCAGCCTTGTTGCGGGATACCTATGTGCAAATGAGCGAAAGCTTTCCCGGAAATATGTTTTTCCGGTTTTTAAATCGGACGGGTTGAAACACCCGGGTCGGTTTTCACGAATTTGCAATTCACAGCCCGCCAAATTCTTAAGGAGGCGTTCACATGGCAGTTAAGGGAAAAATCAGAATCAGACTTAAAGGCTACGATCACAGTCTTGTTGACAAGGCAGCAGAAAAGATTGTTGAAACAGCTAAGAGAACAGGCGCTCAGGTATCAGGTCCCGTTCCCCTTCCCACAGAGAAGGAAGTTGTAACAATCCTTCGTGCGGTTCACAAGTACAAGGACAGCCGCGAACAGTTTGAGCAGAGAACACACAAAAGGCTTATCGACATTATCAGACCCTCAGCTAAGACAGTTGAAGCTCTGACAGGTCTTGAGCTTCCCGCAGGCGTTGAAATCGAAATCAAACTTTGATTTTGACCCATGCAGGTCATGTTGGCTCAGAAAGAGTCAACCAATAACCTAACAGGAGGAAAGCAATATGCAGAAAGCACTCATCGGCAAGAAGATCGGTATGACTCAGATCTTCGACGAAAAGGGAAATGTAGTTCCCGTAACAGTTGTTGAAGCAGGTCCCTGCACAGTCGTTATGAAGAAAACAATCGAAAACGACGGTTATGAAGCAGTTCAGCTTGGCTTCGGCGATGTAAAGGTTCAGCGCGTGAATAAGCCCATGATGGGACATTTCAAGAAGGCTGACGTTGCTCCCAAAAAGACTCTCAAGGAGTTCAAGCTCGAAGGCGAGCTTAATGTGGGCGACATTCTCAAGGCAGACGTCTTTGCAGCAGGCGACAAGGTTGACGTTGCAGGCACAAGCAAAGGTAAGGGTACTGCCGGTTCAATCAAGAGATGGAACTTCTCCAGACTCAAGGAATCCCACGGTACAGGTCCTGTTGCAAGACACGCAGGTTCACTCGGCGCTTGCTCCGATCCCTCAAGAGTTTATAAGGGAAAGAAGCTTGCAGGTCACCTTGGCTGCGAAAAGGTAACAATCCAGAATCTTGATGTAGTTAAAGTTGATGCAGAAAACAACCTTATCGCTATCAAGGGCGCAATTCCCGGCCCCAAGGGCGGCATCGTTGTTATCCGTGACACAGTTAAAGCATAAGGAAAGGAGTAGAGAATAATGGCTAAAGTTAAAGTATTTGACATGGCTGGTAAGGCTCTCGCTGATATGGAACTTGCAGACAGCATTTTCGGTATCGAGCCCAGCATTCCCGCTATGCACCTCTGCGTAGTCAGCTACCTGGCAAATCAGCGTCAGGGCACACAGTCTACTCTTACCAGAGCAGAAGTTAGCGGCGGCGGAAAGAAGCCCTGGAGACAGAAGGGCACAGGCCGCGCAAGACAGGGTTCAACAAGAGCTCCCCAGTGGTACCACGGCGGTATCGCTCACGGTCCCAAGCCCCGTGATTATCACAAGGATGTAAATAAGAAAGTCAGAAGACTTGCTATGAAGTC
>JAZSCL010000084.1:0-5596 GCA_045602905.1 Acutalibacteraceae bacterium | reverse complement strand
ATGTTGTTTGTGCTTGTTACATTGTCTGTAAACCAAGCAAATGTTGTGCCGAGGAGCATTGCAAAGCAAAGAAGAAGTGAAATTGCGCTGCCGAGCATTGCTCTTTTTGTTGATGTTTTTGCCATTTTTCTTTCTCCTTTTTAATGTTTAATTCATTATGTTAACGATTGTGTTGTTAGCTTCAGCACCCATAGCTTTCAAAACTCTTTCTTTAACTGTTTCGTTTACAACATAGAATGTAATATCGCTTGTATTTGGATTGTTAGACTCACCATTACAGAACCACATTGAGTTTCTTCCGTTAAGTGTAGAAGCAATAAATGTTACATCATTTCCGTAAAGATATACTTCACGAAGTTTTGTACAACCGCGGAATGCATAACCCTGAATTGAAGTATTTCCATTAATAATAACTTTTTCTACAAGAGATGCTCCGAATGCTGTTTCACCAATAGTTTGAACAGTTGCAGGAATCGTAATTGTTTTAATACCCGACTTCTGGAAAGCGTTGTCAGCAATTGTTTTTACAGTTGATGAGATAACTACCTCTTCGAGGTTGTTTGTTGATCTAAATGCACGTGAATCTATCTGCTCAAGCCCTTCGTTGAGAGTAACCTTTTCAACCTTGGATGAATCAAACGCCCTACCAAGAGATGTAACTGTGGACGCAAGTGTAACATCAGTTATAGTATCATTTGTAGAGAACGCATAGTTTGCAATAGTATCAACACCTTCCGGAACAGAATATGTTGATGTTGCTACATTGCTAAGGTCATACAAAACTGTTTCACCATCATCTGTATTAAAAAGAATTGTTCCGTCGTCAAGTTCCTTATAATCGCCACCAAAGGTGTGTTCGAAGATACCTATTGTAATATATTCACCTGTTTCTTCGTTCTTAGACTTGTAGCCAAACTTTTCAAGACATTCTTCCTCACTGTATGTTTCATACAAACGAAGTTCAACAGTTAGAGTATTTCCATTGTTAGAACCGTCTAAATCTTTAGCACCACATAAAAATTCAGGAATCCAATCGCACAATTCTGCATAGTTGCCTGTAACACCCATAAGTTCCATAAGTCGAATCTGTGTATTAGCATCAATATCTTCATCCGCTTCAAGTGCAATCCACTTGTCAACTGTGTTAGTAAATTGAGCATAAGCATCGTAGTATCCTGCCAATGCCATAGAATTTGCTTTTACAGTTTTAGAAGCAGAAACAACAAAATCTGCGTGCCAATAACGATAGCCGCTTGCTGCTGCCGCTACATCATCCTCGGTAGTTTTAAAGCTATAAGCAACATCAAGGTCCATTACCCTTCCATCAACTAATGTTACTTTAGTATTATCAAGAAAATCTACATCCGCAACAGGTTTGAAAGCAAGATCGTCATAATCTTTGCCAAAGCTGTCTTCTTCGCTGGTGAACTGAGTAGCATATACATTGATACCAAGGTCAATTTGAGGAATATCAGTTCCATTGTGATTTGCTTCGTTCCCAACAGTTTCAGGCATATATACTACCATTGCAAGGTAAAGAGGAGCACTGTTTGCTTCCATAGAAGAAACTTTAGTATATCCTTTGGATATTTTTGTTGTTTCTGTAGCTACAGCCATAGCAGCTTCGCGAGTTGCGTAAGCATTTGTTTCTCCGTTTACACCTTCTACTACATCAAAATATATGTAGTCAGAGAGCTTGAAGTTTTTTCCGTCCTTGTTTACACCGTCAGTTTCTGATACTATGTTTACTCCAAACTGGTATTTGAGAGCGAGTGAGCCTGCGTTTCTCATTCTAAGATAAGCAACATCTACATATCCAGGCTCCCAATGGTCGCCACTAAGAATGTCAGACGCATCTTTAACAGTTTCCCAGCTGTCGCCATCCCAATAATCAAGTTCAATATCAAGATTGCCGGACTTGATGATGTTGTTTGTGCTTGTTACATTATCTGTAAACCAAGCAAATGTTGTGCCGAGGAGCATTGCAAAGCAAAGAAGAAGGGATATGCTGCTTGTAAGCAATGCGCTCTTTGTTGTTTTATTCGTCATCTTTTTTACCTCCTTAAATTAACTTTTTGTTAGACGAATATATATAAACAGCGTTTACTGTCTATACCTTAATTATTTAATAGTAAGTGTGCTGTTCGGACCGTAAGTACGGGTACCGCAGTTGGTACGTGTGCAACCGTTCAACACAATGGTTGTGGAATATCCAGCCTCACTGTATACATTTATACATCCGCTGGTAACAACACCCATTGAAGATTGAGTTACACCGGTGTAGTCAAAGGTGCAATTGTTAAAGTTATGGGTTCCGCCCATACCCTCAACAAAGTTTTTCATAGGAACACCAGAAGTTGCCTTTGTAAAGATGCAACCGTTGAAGTCTGCAACACCTACAGGATTATCAACAAAATTGGTAATCACCTGACCAGTGAAAGTGCAATTGTTATAAATTACAGAATCAGGACCATCTACAGTGCTGCCGATCACCAAACTGTTGCCGGCATTATCAAAATTGCAATTTTCAAATACTACCTGTTCATTGGCACCGGCACTCATCAGAATGTAGTTACCGCCACGGTGAGTAGGAACAAAGGTTGCACCCTTAATGGTAACACCAGCCGGAAGTTCATAAGCCGCAGCAGTGCCGCCTGCTATCTCTTCGGTAATTTCAATAGTCACACCTGTTGCATCAATTACAACTTTTTCGGTAGTATTTTCTAAAACATCAAGTAATTCTGCAGCAGATGTAACCTTTATAGGCTTATCATATTTAGCATTTTCATCATAATCCTTACCAAAGCTGTCTTCTTCATAGTCTTTCTGTGTAGCATAGAGGTTGATGCCGAGGTTGATAACCGGTGCATTCTCACCTTTAGCATAATTTGCTTCGTTACCAACAGATGTAGGCATATAAACTACCATTGTTACGATATCTTCGTTATCGGTATTTGTGCTTGATAAAGGAAGAAGTTCTGTTGAATCAGAAGTATAAGCAACTTTAAGCGCATTTGCAGTTGCATCTACCGCCGTAACAGCCTCTTCACGGGTATATGTCTGGTCGCCTGCAACAACGCCGTATTTTATGTAATCAGAGAGCCTCAATTTGTCGTCATTTACATTAACCGACTCCTGCTCGGATGCAACATTTACGCCCAGCTGATATTTAAGTGCAAGGCTGCCTTCGTTAACCACTTTAAGTTTAACTACTTCTGCGTGTCCCGGTTCCCAAAGAGTATCCTTTTTGAAAACATTAGTGTTACCGTCTACTTTTGTCCAGTCAGTTGTTTCACTGTTCATGTAATAGAGTTCAACATCAAGGTTACCGGATTTAATAATGTTGTTTGTGCTTGTTACATTGTCTGTAAACCAAGCAAATGTTGTGCCTATGAGCATCGCAAAGCAAAGCAGAAGTGAAATCGCACTGCCAAGCATTGCTCTTTTTGTTGTTGTTTTTTTCATTTTTACTCTCCTTTGTTTAAATTTAAACACAGCCGATAATTTACAACGGCAATCAAAAGACACAAAAATTCTATTTATGCCCTTTGATTGCCACCTATCCCCGAAGGGATAGGGTGGACTTTGTTATATTTTCAATGATAGTATATGTGAACCCAATCAGCTGATCACATTACCATTAAGATCATAGTAAGTTGAACTATTGAAACCGAAACGAATGGGTTTTGCATTATCAGAAGTATTACCGTTGTTGTAGATGTTCAAATTCAAAGTGCTATCATCTTTACCTTCTGATGTATAGTTGTGTACCCAGAACATTCTTCCACCATGGAAATCAGTGTTTTTGATAGTAACATTGTTCATATCATTACCACTGTTGAATGCACGGACAGCACAGTAAGTAGTTGTGAAATCACAATTGTTCACATTAAGGGTAGCTTCGCCCCAGTTGTTCAAATGAACAACAAAGTTCATATCAGTTCCATAGACATTTGCGGTTACACCTTCCAAACTCAGAACACCGCCTGCCGTAACATCAAATATGGTTGCCATAGCGTTCCAACCCTGGTTATTTTCAGCAACAATTTCCAAAGAACCATTCTTAACTGTCATAGTTCCCTTAACCAGGAAGAGTTCCTGATTACCGCTGTCATTCGCAACAGCAGAAAGCTTATAACCGTTTAAATCCAAAGTAACATCTTTGCCTGAAGCAACCGTGATAGCCGTATTGGCATTTACACCGCTGATGTCAGAAGCTAAAACAATATTTCCGCCAACTCCAAGCGCATCTTTCAGCTCATCATCATTGGTAGCAGCAGTAGCTTTAATTACAGAAATATTTGAGGATGTGTTGTTGCTTACAGTAGAACCTGTGTTTTCAAAGCCTAAAACTTCTGCGCCATCTTTTTCACTATAGTAAACAGAGCAGTTTTCTGCATAGTTGTTTGTAACTGTGCTTCCTGCTGAATAACCAACAACAGCACCAACCTTTTTAACACCCATCAGTGTACAGTTGATTGCTTTACAGTTATCAATAACAGCATTTGAATCAACTGAACTTGCTACAGCACCAACCATACTGGTACCAATTACAGTTGCACCTTTAACAGTAAGATTCTTTACAGTACCACCGTGAGAAACTTGATTGAAGAGACCTGCATAGTAGGGACGATCAGAAGCATCAATTTTGAAGTTGCTAATTGTGTGACCCTGTCCATCAAAGACACCAGCAAAGTTAGTAGAACCGCCGCCGATTCCTTTTACTGTATGACCATTCAGATTGATATCAGCATCAAGAACAATAGTCTTGCCAATGTAAATGCTGTTTCCCGTTGTGTCCATCATATAAACAAGTTCAGCAGGATTTGTTACGTGAATAACACCGTTAGTATCAGTTTGAGGTGCTGTTTTTTCTACACCATCCCAGGGGATACCGGCATATTTATCATAATCATTTCCAAAGCTGTCTTCTTCATAATCTTTCTGTGTTGCAAAGAGGTTAATACCAAGATTGATAACAGGAGCTTTTTCACCTTTAGCAAAGTTTGCTTCGTTACCAACTGTTGTTGGCATATATACAACCATTGTTACTATATTGTTAGGAAATTCAGTATTGGTTGCAGTTTTTGCAAGAAGCTGAGTTGTTGCAGATGTATAAGCCTTGTTAAGCGAAGTTGCTGTTGCCTCTACTGCCGGAACAGCTGTAGCACGGTCGTAATTCTGTGCACCTTCAACAATACCATATTTTATGTAATCGGAAAGTTTAAAATCTTCACCGTCTACATTTACAGAACCTGTTTCAGATGCTACATTTACGCCAAGTTCATATTTAAGTGCAAGGCTGCCTTCATTAACCACTTTAAGTTTAACTACTTCTGTGTAGCCAGGTTCCCAAAGAGCATCTTTTTTGAAAATGTTTGTGTCTTTTGTTACTTTTGTCCAATCTGTCTGACCTTCTACCTGATAGTAGAGTTCAACATCAAGATTACCTGACTTGATGATGTTGTTTGTGCTTGTTACATTGTCTGTAAACCAAGCAAATGTTGTGCCGAGGAGCATTGCAAAGCAAAGAAGAAGTGAAATTGCGCTGCCGAGCATTGCTCTTTTTGTTGATGTTTTTGCCATTTTTCTTTCT
>JAZSCL010000083.1:0-7162 GCA_045602905.1 Acutalibacteraceae bacterium | reverse complement strand
ACCCTGCTTGAGGAGCGATTCAATATGTCCGTGAAGAAGCTTTGCAGGATAGCAGACCGTATCGGAAGGAATGGTATGCTGACCCGAAACATAAAGCTTCTTTGTTGATTTTTCGGAAAGAGCGATTCCGAATCCGAGCTCCGTGAAGAACTTATGCCAGAAAGGAAGAAGTTCAAACATATTAAGACCCATAGGAAGACCGATAACAGGTCTTTTTCCAGATACCGGTGCATAACCCTCAAGCAATTCACGCTTGTAGTCAAACATATTCTTTCCGTTGTCGGTATTTGTTTTTGCAAGAGGCTTACTGCATCTGTTGCCGCCGATAAAGCTTCTGCCTGAGCTGAATGTATTGAATGTAAGACGGCAATTGTTGCTGCACTTACCGCAGGTAACCGCCTTAACCTTATGTTCAAAGGTTTCAAGCTCTTCGGGTGAGATGATTGAGCTCTTTTCGGGTGCTCTTTCCATTGCATAGAGAGCCGCACCGTAAGCACCCATAAGACCTGAAATGGTAGGTCTTACAACATCTCTGCCGATTTCCTGCTCAAATGCACGAAGCACGGCATCGTTGAGGAATGTGCCGCCCTGAACAACGATATTATGACCGAGCTCATCTGCACTTGATGCTCTTATAACCTTATAAATTGCATTCTTAACAACGCTGATTGAAAGACCTGCAGAAATATTCTGGATTGATGCACCGTCTTTCTGAGCCTGCTTAACAGATGAGTTCATGAAAACGGTACAACGAGAACCGAGATCAACCGGTCTGTCCGCAAAAAGACCAAGCTTTGAAAATTCGCCGATATCATATCCCCATGCGGCGGCAAAAGTCTGAAGGAACGAGCCGCAGCCTGATGAGCAGGCTTCGTTAAGGAATATGTTATCGATTGCATTGTTTCTGATTTTGAAGCACTTGATATCCTGACCGCCGATGTCGATAATGAAATCAACATCAGGTTTGAATTTCTTTGCAGCAGTAAAGTGTGCAACGGTTTCAACAAGTCCGATATCAACCGCAAACGCATTCTTGATGATATCTTCGCCGTAACCCGTAACGGCACTTGACATTACGACCGCATCGGGATAATCTCTGTAAAAATCCATAAGGAACTGTCTGATAAGTGAAACGGGGTCGCCGCTGTTTGACATATAACGGCTTGTTATAATTCTGCCGTCTTTATTGATTACAACTGCCTTAACCGTTGTTGAGCCTGCGTCGATACCGATGCAGACTTTTTCGCCCTTTTCGATTTTGCAGTTTTCTTCAACGAAATCCTTTGCGTGGCGTGCAGAAAATTCTTCATATTCCTTTTCCGAAGTAAAAAGAGGATTTGCGCCGAGATATTCGCCGCTTTCCTTTGCGTTCTTGATTTTTTCGGTTACTTCCTTCATATCGAGCATTTCTCCGTCTGAAGAATATGCTGCACCGAGAGCTACGAAATAAAGACCGTTTTCGGGGCACACACCCTTTGTTTTGAGTCCCTTATCGAATGCTTCACGAAGCTCTGAAAGGAAATAGAGAGGTCCGCCGAGGTAAACAACATTACCTTCGATTTTTCTGCCCTGAGAAAGACCTGCAACAGTCTGGTTAACAACAGCAGTAAAAATACTTGCGGCAATGTCATTCTTTCTTGCACCCTGATTAAGCAAAGGCTGAATACCCGATTTTGCAAAAACTCCGCATCTTGAAGCGATTGAATAAATTTTTTCGTGGCTTTTTGCAAGCTCGTTCATATCTGTAGGAGTTACGCCGAGCAAAGATGCCATCTGATCAATGAATGCACCTGTACCGCCTGCACAGGAGCCGTTCATTCTTACCTCAACTCCGTTTGTGAAAAACAGAATTTTAGCATCCTCGCCGCCAAGCTCAATGACCGCATCGGTTCCCGGTAAAAGCTTTGAAACACTGATTCTCGTTGCATAAACCTCTTGAACGAAGTTAAGTCCGAGAGCATTGGCAAAGCCCATACCTGCGGAACCCGAAACAGTCAAAGATGCTTTTGTAAACTCGGGGTTTTTTTCAATAATCTCTGAAAGCATTTTAGAGCTTTTTTCCGCAATTTTTGAATAGTGGCGCTCGTATGCTTTATATACAATATTATTATTGTTGTCGATTGCAACGCATTTTAAGGTGGTTGAACCGACGTCCATACCTATTCTCATTATGTTTTTCTCTCCAAATTATGCGTGTTTTTTCATTTTCTTATTTTCATCAAGGTTTTCGAGCATAAGGCTTTCAACCTCATGATAAAGCTTTTCGTTAGCCTCCTGAACGGTCATATCTCCAACCTTGAAGGGTTTGCCGAAACGAACTGTAAGGTCCTTGCTTCGGAATTTCCAATCACCTGTAAGGCCAAAAGGAAGTATGTATGCATCGCTCTTTTTGGCCATTGTTACCGCACCGGTTTTGAATCTGAGAAGGAAATCGTCGGTTTTGTTTCTTGTTCCTTCAGGGAAGATACCGATAGCACCGCCCTTTTTGAGAACTTTCATTGCTGACATAGCACTTGAAAAGTCCTTTCTTGACCGGTCAACGGGAATACAGCCTACAAGTCTGAAAAACGGTGCAAGCTTACCTTCAAAATATTCTTTTTTTGCCATATAATGAATAACTCTTTTGGTTGCCATAATCGTTAAGCACTGATCATAAACATGCTTATGGTTACCTGCGATAACAAGGGCGCAGTCCTGCGGAATATTCTCTGCACCGATGATTTTGGGAGTATAAAAAAATCTGAATAAGGGTCTCATAAAAGGTGTTAAGAACTTATATCCAACTTCTCTTTCTTCGGGCTTTTTCATTTCTTTAATCCTGCCTTTCTTATTTCATCCGACACAATTGTCATTAATTCGTTATTTGACTCCTCAAGGTTATCCGATACCGTAATCGGCTCTTTAAACTGGACTTTTACGCTTCTTTCAAAAGGTTTGTATGCTCCCGTAATAATAAAAGGAACGATTTTGGTGTTTGTGTCATGCGCCATCTTAACTGCGCCAAATTTAAAAGGCATTATAATATCTTCTGTTCTGTTGATTGTTCCTTCAGGGAAAATACCAATCAATTTTTCATCATTAAGGTATTCTTCTGCCTTTGCAAGTGCCGCCTTATCCTTCGATCTGCGGTTAACGGGAATGATACCGAAGCCTTTGAAAAGATATTTGAGCGGTCCTTTCATAAGCTCATCTTTCGCAAGATAATGAACGCATCTGTCTGTTGCGCAGCCGATAAGGATGCAGTCAAAATAGTTTGTATGGTTGCCTGCAAGAATAATTCTGCCCTCTTCGGGAATATTGCGCTTACCGATAATTGAAGGCTTATAAATTGCCCTGAAGATCGCACCAAGGGGTCTTCTTATAAATCGGTAAAATAAAGGTTCTTTCATTTTGTCCTCCATGTTTGGTAATTTTATACAAAAATGGGCTTTGATTTTTTACATATAACCCTCCATAAATAAAAGAAGGCGAAGCTATTAAGCTCCGCCCTTTTTCATATTCAGATTTCATCTGCTGTTTTATCTTTCTTGACAACCGTAATCTTGAATTTCCCCAATTTGATTTTGTGAAGTGTGCTGTGTCTTGCACAGTTTTTAATGATTTGCACTTTGACCGCATCATCGATATCCACGCTGTTCATAACCCTGATATATTCTTTTAATCCGTTATTAGGTCTCAAGCAAATCATTCCTTTCTTTCAATTTCTGTTTTCAACAGCTTACGCCCATACTGAAGACGCTTTCGCACCGTTACGGGAGAAGTGTTGGTTATATCGGCAATTTCATTTGCCTTATAGCCCTCAATGTAATATAAATCAAGAACTATTTTATATTTCGAAGGCAGATGCATAATCAATTCGAAAATGTCTCTGTCATCATCGCTGATACCGATGCTGCGAAGCTCATCAAGATTTTCGGTTGTATGTCTGTTATTGAAGCGGCACATATTCTTACTGATGTTGGTGGCAACCTTAATCAGCCAAGCCTTTTCATGCTCGGAATCCTGAAAAAGAGGAGCTTTAAGCATATATTTCAAAAAAGTTTCCTGCAACGCATCCTCTGCATCTTCTTTATTGCAAAGAATTCCGTAGCAAATACGGAAAAGCATTTTGCTGTATTTTTCAACCGCATATTCAATATGGCGAAGCTCGTCATTATAGTGAGCTGTTACCGCACACACAGGCAACCCTCCTTTTAATAAGCGACACTTACATAAATAACACACCTGAAAACGACAAAATGTGATATTTATTCTGTGAACAATTTGTAAACATTTTTATTTTCCGTTGCTGATAACAAAAGTAACCGTATATCCGATGTTAACATCCGTGCCGTAAGGCGGATACTGCTTGCAGACATAATCTTTCTTTTTTGAGCTTTTTTCACTTTCGATTTCAGGATTAACCTCAAGACCGATAGAATCTGCAAGCTTCAACGCATCCGAAAGATGCATTCCCACGAATTTAGGAACCATAACTCTGTCAGGCTCTTCACCCGTGCTTACCGCAAATGAAACAGTGTATCCGGGTTCAACAACCGTACCGTATGGCGGATACTGCTTGCAAACAACATCCTTATCTTTGGCACTTTTCTCGTATTTTATATCCGGCTCGAATTCCAGAAACATACTTTCGGCAAGAGCCTTTGCTTCATCGATATCAAGGCCTACAAATTTAGGGACCATAACCGATTCCGGCAAGGTTGTTATTATAGCCGGAACAGTTGTTGTCACGGTTGTTTCAACAAGTTTTGTTGTGACAGCCGTTGTATGAACTTCCGTTGTATTTTCTGAAGATGTTATTATATTTTCTGTTTCCCCATCTTTTTTATTCAATGCAGTCATCAAGCCGAAAGTAATTCCCACTGCAGCAACAAGAATGAGAATTGCTGCCGGATATCTGCCGGTTTTTATTTTTTTCCTTTTCTTCTTTTTGGGAGAAGATATTTCCACAGGTCTTTGAATCTGAACCTGATCCGCCGTCAAAAGAGCCTTTTTCAGTTTCTTTTCAAGCTCCGAACATGTTTTTATTCTGTTTTCAATTTCAGGTTCAAGACCCTTGAACAGAATTTTTTCAAATTCCTCACAGCCTGTAAGACCGAATTCGCTGAGTTTTTTCAGCGGTTTATATTCTCTTTCAGCACTTTCCGTAGGAGTTTCTCCGGTTACAAGATGATAGAGAGTTGCACAGACTGCGTAAATATCTGTCCATGAGCCTTGCTTTGAACGGGAAAGATACTGTTCTTTAGGTGCATAGCCGTGTTTGACCATAACTGACATGCTTTTATCCGCATCTTCAACAGCAAGTCTTGCTGAACCAAAATCAAGAAGATATATTCTTCCGTTGTTGCAAAGAAAAATATTATCGGGAGAAACATCACGGTGAATCATGTTTTCTCCGTGCATAACACTGAGAGCATTAAGAACAGGCAGAATCATTTTTATCGATTCCTCAACTCCGAGTCTGCCGCCTTTCTCCTCAAGAAGTTTCTTAAGGTCTTTACCCTCAAGATATTTCATTACTATATAAGCAGTATTGTTTTCTTCAAAGAAATCATAAACATCAACGATGTTTTCGTTTTTCTGAAAACGCGAAAGCCGTTTGCCTTCATCAAGCATTTTGCGCACACCGTCTTTGAAAAATCTGGATGATTTTTCATTATAGCACGACACAGCTTTTTCACCCTGACTGCGGGTTGAGAGCGCATTGGGAAAGAATTCCTTGATAGCAACGGGTCTTTCCATTTTTTCATCCCATGCAACATATGTAATGCCAAAACCGCCGTGACCCAACACCCTGCCGACAACATATCTTTCCGCAAGGCGTGTGCCTCCCGGCAAATGAGTTGCTTTTTCAGGTTTTGAGCCGACTATATAGCCGCAATAAGGACAAAGCCCGAATTCACTGCTGAATTCACGCATACATCCCAGACATCGTTGCAAAACATTCACTCCTTAATATTGGTTAAGAATAGATTCAAAGATATTTGTTATCGGTTCTTTTTTATATATAACTGTTGCATCACCGTACCATCCTTCGGTAAAATCACAATTGCTCTCATACTTATCAACAATAATTGTATCAAGGCTTGAACACCCATAGAAAGCATCCTCACCGATCTGAGTTACAGATGAAGGAATGGTAACACTTGAGAGCGCTGTGCACTCATAGAAAGCATCAAATCCTATGTAATCCACCTTTTCAGGCAAACTGATTGACTTCAAAGAAGTGCATCCGTAAAAAGATCTTGGATATATATCTATAAGTGTCGATGAAAGAACCACATTCTCTATAGAGGAACACCCCGCAAAAGCACTTGAATAAATCCGTGTTATTCCTTCTCCTAGTTCAACTGATTTCAGATTTTTGCAATTTGAAAAGGTTCCTTCTGAAATACTTTCACCCGCCGGAATTTTTATTTTTTCAATAGAGGAACAACTGTCAAACGCATATGCTCCAATATAGTAAACTCCTTCATGAAACTTTATTTCGGTAAGGTTTTTAGCATGTTTAAACGCCCAATCTCTGATATTCTCAGTTTTTTTATCAAGGGTAAATAATTTCAACGGATTGGCCGCAGGGAAGCACACCAAGCGCCACATACCCTTATCATACAAAATACCGTTTTTATCTGATTCAAAATGATTGTTCTGAGGAGAAACAATTATCTTTTCAAGATTTTCAGAATAAACATTACACTCTTCACTATAACCACCATCATAATTATCTGTGTAAATTGTTTTAACTGATTTCCCGATGTAAAGATTTTTTATGCCGCTGTCCCAAATAGCGCCGTAATTTATCGTTGCAACATTATCAGGTATTTTAAGCTCCTTAAGCTTTTGGCATCCTTCAAATGCCCATGCACCTATCTCTGTTACATTCTTTCCTATATAACATTCTTTAAGTAATTCCTCATATGAGAAGCAACACGGATTGATACTCAAAACAGAGTCGCCGATTATAACATATTCAAACTTATTAAAGTAATCTTCCCAAGGACAACCATCCTCAAAATCTTCCGGCATATGACCGCTGCCCATGATTCTGAGCATTTTTCCTTCTGTGTGGTAAATCCACTTAACACTTGAACCGAATTCTCCCTTAGGATTGTTCTTTTCGGAACTGATATCTATAAGTTTTTCGGGTTCAGCAGGTATGCAG
>JAZSCL010000082.1:0-8723 GCA_045602905.1 Acutalibacteraceae bacterium | reverse complement strand
TAACCAATTAAACTTCTTGAAGGAACATTAAATTCAATTCTTGTAAAACCTGTCGCACCGTTTGTCATATTAAGCATCTGCGCTTTTCTTTCAGAAAGAGTTTGAATAACAGTACCGACATATTCTTCAGGAACATCAATTATAAGAAGTTCCATAGGCTCCATAAGCTTTCCGTCAATTTCTTTATAAATAACTTCCGGTTTTGAAACCTGGAATTCATATCCCTGACGGCGCATTGTTTCAATGAGGATTGAAAGATGAAGCTCGCCTCTGCCCGAAACCTTGAAGGTATCGGTTGATTCAGTTTCTTCAACTCTCATGCTAACGTTGGTTTCAACCTCTTTGAAAAGACGGTCACGGATATTTCTTGAAGTTACGAACTTACCCTCTTTGCCCGCAAAGGGACTGTCGTTAACGATGAAATTCATTGAAATGGTGGGCTCGTCAATCTTGATGAAGGGGAGAGCCTCAACGCAGTCGGGTGCGCAGGCTGTTTCGCCGATATTGAGACCTTCGATGCCCGAAACGCAGATGATATCGCCTGCCTCAGCTTCCTCGCACTCAACTCGTGCAAGACCCTCAAACTGATAAAGGCGTGAAACCCTTACATTTTCGGTTGTACCGTCGGTTTTGCAGAGCGAAATCTGCTGATTCTTCTTAATTCTGCCTCTTTCAACTCTGCCGACGCCTATTCTGCCCACATAGTCATCATAATCAAGGCTGGAGAAAAGCACCTGCAAAGGCTCATCGGGATTGCCGTCGGGACAGTCAATGTTTTCAAGAATGGCATCGAAAAGGGGACGCATATCTCCGCTTCTTGAATCGGGGTCGGGATTTGCATAGCCGTCTCTTGCGCTTGCGTAGATAACGGGGAATTCGAGCTGGTCTTCCTCCGCACCGAGGTCGATAAAGAGGTCGAGCACCTCGTCAACTACCTCGTAGGGGCGTGCGTTGGGACGGTCAATTTTATTGATGACAACGAGCACCTTCTTTTTGAGGTTGAGTGCCTTTTTAAGAACAAATCTTGTCTGGGGCATACAGCCCTCGAATGCATCAACAAGCAGAAGCACGCCGTCAACCATCATGAGGATACGCTCAACCTCACCGCCGAAATCGGCATGACCCGGAGTGTCAACAACGTTGATTTTTGTGCCCTTATAGTGGACCGATGTATTTTTGGAAAGGATTGTTATTCCTCTTTCACGCTCAAGGTCGTTGGAGTCCATAACACGGTCCGCAACCTGCTCGTTTTCACGGAAAGTACCGCTCTGTTTGAGCATTTCGTCAACAAGAGTTGTTTTGCCGTGGTCAACGTGAGCGATGATAGCGATATTTCTTAAATCTTTTTTCTGGGACAAAGGATTCACCTGTTTCTTTTATTTTAGTGAACAATGAATAATGAATAATTTCGGACGATTTCAATTCGCAATTCGTAATTCGTAATTCGCAATGAAGGGTCGCTTCGCTCCGATTGTATATTGCTCCGCAAAAACTGATTTTTAACGGATTCATATATAATGGGTACGGGTGAAACCCGTCATTAATTGCGCATTTCGCATTGCGCATTGCGAATTTAAAAACACCCTTAATTTTTCATTCTTTATTTTTAATTGCTGAATTTATTCAGCAATAACCATGCCTTCTTTTTCTCTCTTTTCTTTGAGGTCGGCGAGCATCTTTTCTTTATTCTTGCCCGAAATTTTATAGAAGAACATCGGGATTGAGCAAAGAAGCATGCTGATGCCGGGGATGAGCGATACGAGAGTGAACATCGCAAATCTCTGACCGAAATCGATATCAAACGCAAATCTGATTGTTTCCGATGAGAGCATATCCTGAGGATTCATGCCGATTGCCATATAAAGCACGATGATTCCGCAGGTTGCAAATGCGTTGCCGATTTTGTTGATAAATCCCTGACAAGCCGAGCCGAGACCGTTTTCTCTTACGCCTGTTGTAAGCTCCATGTAGTCAAGGCTGTCGCAAATCATCGCATAGGAAACAACATTGATTACGCCCAGGGGAATTGACTGGATGATGATGAACGGAGCAAGGATATAGAGGCTTGAAAGCTCGGTCACATAGCCGATAACCGTTGTCAGCACGCTTGCGGCAAAGCCTGCAAGGCAGGTTGTGATAACGATTTTCTTATAGTCGAATTTCTTCATG
Organism: Acutalibacteraceae bacterium; assembly: GCA_045602905.1. Taxonomy (GTDB): domain Bacteria; phylum Bacillota; class Clostridia; order Oscillospirales; family Acutalibacteraceae; genus CAG-177. The sequence goes on along the minus strand of JAZSCL010000082.1, from coordinate 6,554 downwards.
AGCATGGGCATGAGGAGAGTTGTGCCGAACATACCGACAACCGTGCAGATGAGGAAAAGAGTATTAACCGCCGAAACGCTCTTGTCGTAAGCCACTGTTTTTTCGGCAAGTGACATTGCATCGGTGATTTCGGGTCCGATATAGAACGAATAACGGGCAACATGGATTGCAGCTGCCTGAACAAGGTATCTTCCGCTTGAAAGCACACCCATGATAACAATAAGCATGAGCGGAGTGCATTTGAAGATTCTTGAAAGGCTTCCGGGCTGACCGGGAACCTTTTTCTTATCGGGCAGAACAACTCTTTCTCTGATGTGGAAATAGCTGTTGATATACATTGCGCCGCCGATAACAACGGTTGCAATTGCAATAACGAGATACTTCATCTTGCCGAATTCGATGGGGTTTGTGTCCTCATTGATGAACGCACCCACAATAAGGGGAATGATGAAGAAGAAGATTTCGGGAATAGCCGAGCCGATGCTGTTGATAATCTTTGTGAAGGAAATAACGTCGCTTCTCTCTTTTGAGTTGGGAGTGAGAACGTTGGGAAGACTCCAGAAAGGAACATCAGCCAGGGTATATGCCATACCCCAGAGCACATAGACAATCGCAGTGAAAACCATAAGGGGCACGGGAGCGAGGTCGGGGCTGAGGAACATGAGAACGGTCAGAATTGCAATAAGGGGAGTTGCGATGATGATATAAGGACGCATTCTGCCTGTTTTGAGGGATTTTCTGTCAACAATCATGCCCATCATGGGGTCATTGATTGCGTCCCATACTCTTGCGCCGAGCATGAGAAGAAGAACAAACATAAGGGGAAGCTGAAGCACGTTAACATAGTAGTCACTGATTTTGCCCGACATTGTGGCATAAATCATACCCTGTCCGCCTGCGCCGAGAGCGTACATCCACAACTCTTTTTTGCTGACATATTTTTTGTCTTGCATGGTAATTTCCCTTTCTTCGGTAAGATTATATAAAATATTAAAAATGAATAATTTCCGGAGATTTCAATTCGAAATAATCAATTGCGCATTTCGCATTTCGAATTGCGAATTATTTCTTCGCCATTTCTTCGCGGTATTTTTCCTGAAGCTTAAGATATGTTTCTTCGGGGATGTCGGGATTTCCCTTGGAATAACCGGGAATAAACATATCGCCTGCAACCTTGGGGTCGGTGCAACGGGTATCGTTTCTCCACTTTTCTCTTTCCTCGGGGTCTCTCATGTTGGGAATATCCATGGGAATTCCGCCCTCAAGAGCCGAGAAATATGCAAACATACCCGGCAGGAACATATCCATTGCCTCATAAACATCGATAACATCCGCTTTCTCGTTGCCTCGGAGCGATTCGATTATGTGGTGCATGAGATAATAGTCCGCACCGCCGTGACCCGATGTTTCCGCAAGGCGTGAAAGTGCATCTCTTGTTGAAACCTGTCTGGGTGCGGAGTTATTGTCGCCCTCGTTTTCGTCGCAGTTGACATAAAGAGTCTGAACATCTCCGCTTTCCGCATCCTCACGGGCTGTTTCCATTCTGCCCTTTGAGCCGTTGATGGAAAACCAGATTGAATGGCTCTGGCAGCCGATGCCGTGAACACTCTTGAGTATTCCGCCGTTTTCGAGAGTTATTATTTCAAGTCCGATGGGAGCAGCCTTTGCGCCCATGCGGTACATTCTGTCATTATAAGCAACCTCAAATCCGCTTACCTTGACGGGTCTCAGGCCCGTGATGTGGATAAGGGGACCGATTGAATGTGTGCAATAATAGAAAGCATGCATAAGAGTACGCCAATGGTCGGGTCTGCCCTGAGTGTGCATATGCCAGTCTGCTTCGAGATTGTGCATATATTCGCCTTCGCCGTATTCGAAGTTGCCGAGCATACCCTCGTCGCAAAGCTCCTTCATCTTTTTGGGAGCAGGCATGTAACAGCAGTTTTCGGCAAAGAAATACTTCTTGCCCGATTTCTCAACCGCCTCAACAAGCTCAACCGCTTCCTTCATTGTCTGAACGGGAAGAACTTCGCTGATAACATTGAATCCCTTTTCAAGAGCCTTTATTGCAAAGGGTGCGTGCTCCGTTGCATAGTTTGCGAGCACAACAACATCCATATCGTGGGTAAGAAAATCTTCGTAGTTATCGTAGAAGGTTATGCCTTCGCCCTCATAATCTCTCTTTGCAAGGTTGAGCTGAGGAATATAGTTGTCACAGATTGCAACGGTTTTTGCACCCTTAACGCTTCTGCAGTATTCAACCATGCTTCTGCCTCTGCCGACGCCGAGCACGCCGACTTTGATTGTGGGAGCTTTTTCAAGCCTTCTGCAGAATGAACGGTCCTCATAGACCATATCAACGCTGTCAACCTCAAGCTCTGCAAGCATCCATTCCCAGCGTGCCTTCATTCCCTCGTCATATTCAACGGGAATAAAGCCTGCGGTGAGATAGCTCTTTACCGCACCCTTGCGCCATTCATCGGTTGTAAGATAAATATAATCCGCATCCTGCTGAGCGAGCTTTTTGACGGCGGTATTATTAAGGTATTTTCCGAGACCCTTGCCTCTGAATTCGGTTTTGATGCCGACCATGTGCACCTGACCCTCTTTTTCGTCAGGATGGTAGATGGCGGCAACCGTGCCTATATGTTCACCCTCGTAATCGAGGAAAAATACGTCTTTTTCGGGTACGCAGTCGTCAACATCGGCTACGCATTCATCAAAAAATTCGGGAGCGGTGTCATCTCCCACAAGACCGTTTTTGCAGCATTCAACCCATGCCGCTTTGTCTTCGATACACTCTTTATAGTTTACCATTGAATAGCCCTCGGGCAGAGTAAGGTCCGCAACGGGAGTGCCCTTGAGCCAGTACATTTTAAGCTGTGCCATTGTAATCACCTTGATAATTCTTGATTCGTAATGCGTAATGCGCAATTAATGACGGGTTTCACCCGTATCCATTGATAATTAAACATTACAAATCTCTGATTTTTTATCTAAAAAAGGGGCTGTTATAAACAACCCCTCCTGTATCAATAAGTTTTTGTGTAATTCATTGCGAATTATGAATTACGCATTGCGAATTGAAATTATTCGCCCTTCATTTCAAGGAGCTTAACGGTTCCGTCATATGAAGCCTGGCTTACCTTGATTGAATCTGTGATAGCAGCCTTGATATCGTCTTCGGTTGCGCCGAGTTCAACAGAATACTTTCTGTCGATGAAAAGGTTGATATCCATGATATCTGCAAGTCCGTCAACATCAATCCCGCTTTCGATGCCCTTTGCGGCGTATTCCTTCTTAACCTTGCCGAGACCCATTCTCATCATCCAGGGAGGAACACTGATGATTTTTCTGTTTTCGCCCATGCCTCTTGCAGCGTAAACGATTTTAAGGAATTCCTTCCAAGTCTGGTTATACATACTGATGGGCCATGCCTTTGCACCCTTTGACTTTTCGGCTGCGCCAACGATAACCTCACCAACCTGACGGACTGTAAGCATAGCTGTTCCGCCGCCGGGATACATTGTGCAGGGAAGCTTATCCATCATCTTGATCTGCTCGATAAGAATAACCCAAACGGGCTTTCTGCCGGGCTGAGTGCCGAAGATGTAGGGAAGTTCAAGAACAGCAACATCGAAGTTTTCGTCTGCGAAGGAGAAGGCAACTTCTTCCTGGTCGATACGGCTTCTTATGTAAGGATGCTTTTCTGTGAGCTTCATGTCGGGACGCTGCTTTGCAAGATATGCAAAGTATGAACCGAGGATAACGGCATTCTTCATGCCGATTTCCTTACAGAGAGGAAGAATTCTCTTGAGGGGAGCGATGTTATACTTATAGTATGCATCGTAAACGGGAGCGGGGAATTCAACTCTTTCATCGATACCTGCAGCGAAAACAAAGCAGTCACAGCCTGACATGATAGCCTTGATTTCTTCATCTGACTTCTCGTAGATGTTGCAGAGCTCGATTTCCATTTCCTTGGGGATGGGAGCACCTTCGGGAAGAGGGGGAAGAGCAACGCTCTTTACCTGATGACCTCTTTCGAGGAAGATTCTTGCAGCTTCACAGCCGAGAAGACCTGTGCCGCCAATCATAAACACTTTCATTTTATATTCCTCCTTGAATATTTTACCTTTATAATATACATTTAAATTATTGAATAGTCAAGATTTTTTTAGAATGTCTGCAACAAAGCAAATAAAAAATGAATAATTAAAGCTTTATCAATTCGTAATTCGAAATGCATAATGCGTAATTAATGGCGGGTTTCACCCGTCCCCATTTTATATGTATCCGTTAACATCCAGTTTTTGCGGAGCAATATACAATCGGAGCGGAGTGACCCTTCATTGCGAATTGCGAATTGAACTTTTTCATTTCAAATCAGAATGTCTTAACAAGTTCCTTGAGGTATGCCTTGAAATCTTCGCCGATTTCGTTATGGCTGAGTGCGATTTCGCAGTTTGCCTGCATGATTCCGAGCTTGTTGCCCATATCGTATCTCTTGCCGTCGAAGTTATAAGCAAGGAGCTTATCGTTCATACCAAGCTCCGTGAAAACATCGGTAAGATAGAATTCCTTGCCTTCGGGAGTTGCGGCAATGCCCTTTTCCATAAGCTCAAATGCTTCGGGAGGAAGAACAACTCTGCCGAGGATTGCATAAAGAGAAAGAATTTCTTCGGGCTTGGGTTTTTCGATGATTCTGCGGCAGGTCATTGCTCTGTCTTCGCCTTCAATGGGAGAAACATCAAGTGTGCAGTAAAGTCTGATAAGCTCCTCGGAAACTTCGTTAACACCAACAACACCCTTGCCGTATTTCTCATAGCAACGGGTAAGCTGAGCTGTTACGGGATCTTCGGAAATGATAACGTCGTCGCCGTAAAGCACTGCAAAAGGCTCGTTTCCTACGAACGATTTACCGCAGAGAAGTGCGTGAGCAAGACCCTTCGTTTCCTTCTGACGGATGAAATAGATGTTTGCAAGGTTTGCAACCGCTTTTACATCCTCATAAAGCTTTGCCTTTGAGGGATTGCCTCTGAGGCCCGCTTCAAGCTCAAAAGAATGGTCGAAATGGTCCTCGATAGCGCCCTTGCCTCTGTTTGTGATGATGAGAATATCCTCGATTCCTGCGGCAACAGCCTCTTCAACAATGTACTGAATTGCAGGCTTATCAACGATATTCAGCATCTCCTTGGGAACTGATTTTGATGCAGGCAGAACTCTTGTGCCGAGACCTGCAGCGGGGATAATAGCCTTTCTGACTTTCATAATATATTCCTCCGTAAAATTAATTCGTAATTATTAAAGCGCAATGCGTAATTATTTATCAAATCGGTTTCGATTGATTTTTCGTCAATTCGTAAATATCCGTTGCAAAATTTATAATTCAGAGCAAACGACCCTTAATTACGAATTACGAATTACGCATTACGAATTATTTACATTCCGTTTATGAATACCGCAACATAATCCAGTGCCATAAGCAGCATACTGTTGCCCATGATGCTTGCGGCGAATGCAAGGGGTGAAAGTCCGCCTCTTCGGGTAATCATCAGCTTTCTGAAGTTTTCCTCATTGACGGTGTTGTTGATTTCCTTAAGGTCCGCAAAAACCTTTTTATAATAGAGCCTGTCGGCAATCAAGGCAAACATCAGGTGGATAATAAGCTCCGCACCGCCCACGATAAGCATGGGCTTTTTTGCCTTCTGTGCCATTTTTTCCATCGCTTCGTATAGCTCAGCCTCTGCAGCCTTATATTCCTCATCTGTGGTGTTTTCGGTTATTTCTATATTCTCATAAACGCTCAGATATTCGTTTGCGGCTTCTGCCATCTGCGCCGAATATCCCGAAAGCACCATCGATACCGTTGCCATGATAACAATTGCAAAAACGCCTGCCTTATAGAGCTTTCTGTAGAAAAACCAATAGGGTGCAAAGAAGAATGCAGCAAAATTGAACGAGATTTTCTTTCCGTTTGCGAATTTCTTGAATTTCGGCAGATATCTTTTTGCACTTGCCTGCACGAAAAACGCTGCATCCGTTGCTTTCTGACCGGCAATAAGCTCATCCTCGGCTATTCCCGTTCCCGAAAGAAACGGGTTGTTCTTATAAAACTGCTGACCGCCTACGGGTGCACCGCAGTATTTGCAGTGGAGAGCATCGCTGTCGTTATCTCTTCCGCAATAAGCACACTTTTTGGGTGAGTTGTCATTTGTTTCCGATTCAAACAGTGCACCGCAGTTTCCGCAATGCAGACTGTCGGCAGGATTTTCGCTCGAGCAGATGTGGCACACACGGACATTGGAATCCGTGACGGTTTCTTCTGTTTTTACCTCTGTTTTATATTCTCTTTTCCAGATATAACCCGACGCATGAAGCTCATCGTTTGCACATCTGCCGTTTTCAATCCAGCATTCTCTGTGCTGGGGAGTTGCACAAACGGGGCAGACAACGATATCATCACCCTCCGCCATGGGCTTACCGCACACGGGGCAGGGAATGTTTGCGTAATTCACGGGCAATCATCTCCTTTTTATATTCCTTCGGAATGT
>JAZSCL010000081.1:0-7259 GCA_045602905.1 Acutalibacteraceae bacterium | reverse complement strand
TGAAATATATTGTTTGTGGGGTTGATTAATGCTATACTGATAGAAAGTAAAGAAGCTTTCGCAAGCGACTCGTTTTCGTATAGCGAGGCTGCTGCAACAAGAAAAACCAAAAAGGAGAATACTTATGAAGCATTTACTTCTTCCGAAAGAGAAAAAACAATATATTGCAAATCTGCATTGCCACACTACTCTGTCTGACGGCAGAAGAACACCCGAGGAAATTCGAGACGCATATAAGGCACAGGGATACAGCATAGTTGCATTTTCAGATCATGATAATTACTTTGATCACAGCGATTTTTGCACAGAGGATTTTGTTGCCATTAATTCATTTGAGTCGGATATCAGTGACAATATCGTTAAGAGCAGTCAGTTTCGCAGGTGCTACCACCTTAACGCATTTAACATAAACGGCGATAAGGAAGTTACGCTTCCTGCAACACCTGATTACAGAGATATGCAGGCGGTAAACGGATACATACAAAAGCTTAAAGATTTGGGCTTTATCGTTGCATATAATCATCCGTACTGGTCAATGCAGTGTCTTGATGATTACCGCAACTTAGAGGGTTGCAGTATGATCGAAATTTATAACAATTCTGTTTTTGTTGAGGGCGGAGATGATGGGCAGGAACAGGTCTACGATGAAATGCTCCGTAGCGGCAAACGCCTTTTCTGTACGATGGCTGACGACAATCATAACGAGTTTCCCTTTGGAGATGTTCGCTGTGACAGCTTCGGAGGAAAAACTGTTTTTCTGTGCGATACGCTCAGCTATGAGTTTGTTATAAAAGCTATGCAGAGCGGTTCGTTTTATTGCACCCGTGAGCCGAGGATTTTTGAGTTGACATTAGAGGACGGCGTGGTACATATTGAGTGCTCACCGGCTCAACGTATAGCACTTTCTACTGCCGGCAGACGCTCGAAAGCATTACACGCTCCTGCCGGTGAGTATGTAACTCAGGCCGATTTTTTACTGGAGGATGAGGATGTGTATTTCCGCATTGAGGTCACAGGACCCTCAGGTAAGAAGGCTAATACCAATGCGTATTTTATTGAGGATTATGAATAAACAATCTAAAACCACAGAGGCAGTTGCTGACGGCTGAGGTTAACTGAACACAAATTGAGATACCGTTCACAAAACAAGACCTTATCAAATTGATTTTTGCGTGATATAATCACAACAGAAGTTTCGAGAAAAATTGAAAAACCGGGCATAAATCTATAACAAAATAACAACTCCGTTTACCGAGCAATCGGCAAACGGAGTTTTTGTTGTATGTATTGCATTATTATAACTAATCGGCATTTCAGCCGCAGAGGTTATTTATCGTTGTATTTAAATGAACATTTCAAGAATTTTGTCGAAAAGCTCCTCGAAAAATTCAACTATTCTTTGAATCAATGAATCGAAGAAGTTCCGCTCCAAAGGCTCGCCTGCAACAAATCTGACACCTACCGACAGGAAGGTTCTGCCGATTCTGCCAACGCCGACACCGTGACCTGCCCTGCAATCTGCGCCGCCGTTGATTTCAATGCCTTCCGCCAGCTCTGAAGCAATCATATAGTAGCCGAAATCTGCAACCATATAGATATATGCTGTGTATTCTTCACCGGCTTTCATTGCTTCTCCGGCAGCAAGTTCTTTGCCGTCGGCACGGTATACGTTGAATGCATGAAGCTGCTCGTTTTTTCCGTCACCGTCAAGATCTGCCTCATAGTCAATAAAATTGAGGTGTTCGGAATTTATGGTAACAATATCGCTGTATTCACTTGTTGTTTTGCCTGCACAGGCAACGGAATCAAAACCGAGAGAAACCGAATCTATTTTTTTATACTCAATTTCTTTGCCTGCGATAATGCCGAAGAATATCATTCTGGACCTTGCATTTTCTTCTTCGGTTGTTATTTCATACTGACTGTACTGAAGCAGTTTTCTGCCGTTTATAACAACCTGACATTCGCCATTTATTCTGTACCCCTCTGAAGGATAAAGATTCAGAATAACGCCGTATTCCTCACCCTCAACAATTTCATCACGGACTTGTTCTCCGGTCTCTGTATTGTAGAACATAAGGCTGCTGTATCTCGGATCAGGCTCAAAATTCAGGTTCGGAGTCAATATCTTCACAAATTCGGTATAATCGGCAAACCTTTTTCCTATAACTGCCTGCAAATCAAACTCAAATGATATTTCGTTAATCTGCGTGTCTTCACTGTCAGCACTTGCACACAACGGCATTGCACCGAACAGCATAACAACGGCTAAAACAATCGAAAGTATTCTTTTTTTCATAAGATTAAGTCCCCCTTTTAATATATCGTTTTTGTTTTATTTTTCCGTTCCTCCTTTCAATCCGAATAATACCAAATTTATGCCTGACAGTCAACGAAACCGCAAAAACCTTAAGAAAACATTAATAATATCTCCCGCCGAAGCTTTTCCCTTCGCCATAGGGTATATTACCCGAAAACTTATATCCTGCGCTCCGTGGATACTTGCAATCCGATTTCTTTTTTGATAATATATAATTATATATAAAAACAGGAGGTCGGAAATGAAAGTTGAGCTTATCGGAAATCCTCGGGTAATCATGTCAAACCCCCACAGCAAGCACGGATATTTTGCGTGGCCTACCGCCGTGCGTCTGCAAAACGGAAAAATTGCCGTCGGCGCATCGGGATACAGACTCGAGCATATCTGCCCCTTCGGAAAATCCGTTATTTCTTACAGTTCCGATAACGGCGAAACCTACACTCTCCCCGCACCCGTTATCGACACTCCTCTTGACGACAGAGATGCGGGAATCTGTCCGTTCGGCAAAAGCGGAGTTATTTTCACCACCTTCAACAACTCAGCCGATATGCAGAAACATCACAACAAAGAAAACCCCTATATTCAGAGCTATATCAACACAATAACCGCCGATGACGAGGAAAAATATCTCGGTGCTCTTTTCCGCATAAGCAATGACTGCGGTGTAACCTTCGGAAAAATCTTCCGTTCTCCCGTAACCTCTCCTCACGGCCCGATTCAGCTCCGTGACGGCACAGTTTTATGGGCAGGCACAAGATTTGACGATATTTTTGCAGGCATTGAAATACGCCGTCTTGACACGCAAAGCGGAAAAACCGAACTTATCGGCAAAATAACGGCATCGGATAAAAATATTGTTCTCAACGAGCCTCATATGATTGAGCTTCCGAACGGCAGACTCATTCTTCACACAAGAGCCGAAAATGCAGAGCTTTTCAGCGGCGGTGAGGAAGAAATATTTACGGTTTTTCAGAGTGTTTCGGATGACGGAGGCAAAACATGGACAAAACCCGAAATGCTTCTTGAAAAAGACGGCGGTGCTCCTCCTCATCTTCTTCTGCTCAGCTCGGGAATTCTTCTTTCAGCCTACGGCAGAAGAAAACAGCCTTACGGAATTATGGCAATGATAAGCTCCGACGGCGGAGAAACCTGGGAAAAGGATATCCGTATTTACGAAAACACTGCAAGCGATGATATCGGCTATCCCACAACGGTTGAGCTTGATGACGGAACGCTGATTACAGTTTTTTACGCAACCGACAAAGAAGAAAATCCCTGCGTTATCATGCAACAGAAGTGGAGATTAATTAAGGATTAAAGGGGAAAATCATATGAAAACTACCGAAAAAACAATCAGAAGTGAAAACCGTGAGCTTTCAAGACTCAAAAAAATGCAGAACCGCAGTTCGGGAAGCGGATACTTTCTGATTCTGCTTGTTCTGATTGCGATAGTCAACATTCTTGACGAGGTTACGAGCAATCTCACCGTTACGGTGCAGTCATCGTTCGTTACGGAATTCTTCGTCAACAATCCGTTCATGGGCAAATATTATACCTATGAAGACGGTCTTGCTTTTCATTCGGGCATAGGAGTTTTCACCTATGTGCTCGGTCTTTTCACTCCGTTTTACAAGGCTCTTGCCGATAAATGGGGAAGAAAACCGCTTTTTGCCATCTCAACTCTCGGCATGGCAACGGGTCTGCTTGTTATTCATCTTTCGTCAAGCTACATAATGTTCCTCGTCGGCTTTGCGATTATCAGCTTCTTTATGGGTCACGATATTCAGATTATCTATATTCTTGAAGAAGCTCCCGATAAGCACCGTGCAAAGATTTACAGCTTCCTCAAGAGCTTCGGTATTCTCGGAGTTATTCTTATCCCTGCCCTGCGTGATATGCTTATGGGCAACGATGCTACAAAATGGCGTGAAATCTTTCTTGTGCCCGCACTTATCGGATTTGCGGCGGTTGTTCTTGTTGTTATTCTTGCCAAGGATACCAAGGTTTTCATCGGCGAGAAAATCGCATATCTTTCCCGACCCTATGAGGAAAGACAAGCCGAAAAAGCTCTCAAAAAGCAGAATAAGGAAGCGCAGAGAAATCAGTCGGGCGTTTTCAACGGCGTAAAATATATTTTCGCAAACAAAGACACAAAAATGCTCATCATTTCCCACATAATTTTTGATTCCGCAATGCCTGCAATCGCTCTTTATTTTGAGTCATCCATGCACCGTGCGGGAATGAGCACAAGCGACATAACAAAAGCTCTGTTTATGGTGCCCGTAATCTATGCATCAATCACCTTACTTTCGGGATTCATAGCCGACAAGGCAGGCAGAAAAACAACCGTCACCCTTTTCTCCGCAACCTGCGTTTTCGGATATATCCTTTTCGTTGCGGGTATTCTTCTTGGCTGGAATCCGTATCTTGTAGGCTCGTTTGCAGGTCTTTATCAGGGCTCATACTGGATTGGCAGAGACTACATGAATGTTATGATGACCGAAAAAGTGCCCACGGATATCCGTGCATCGGTTGTCGGCGCGGAAGGTCTGCTTGTTATCATCGGTCTTGTTGTGGGATACGCCGCAATCATCGTCGGCATGATGATTATGCCTATATGGTGGGCTTGCCTTGCAATCTCCGTGCCTGCAGTTTCCGCTGCAGCAATCATGTTTGCCCTTAAAGTCAAGGAAACCAAGGGCGCAAATCTGGACAAAATAGAGTGATATGATGCGTTCAAAAAAAGAAATATTTATTCTTATTCTGATGGTGTGCACGGGAGCGCTCATCACTGCAACGGCAATACACAACAAGCAAAATTTCCTGCAGATTATGCCCCTTTATGTTTCGCTGATAATCGGTATGCTTCAATCCCGTGTCAACAGATTTGCAAGCCTTATGGGAAGCATCAACTCCCTTTTTTACGGTGCTGTATATTTTTATTTCAACCTCTACGGCTCGGCTTTATCGGCAATTCTTTTCTCCTGCCCGATTCAGCTTTTAACTTTCCTTCGCTGGAATAAAAACAAGTGGGAAAGCTCAACAGTTATGCGTAAGCTGACCGCAAAACAAAGAATACTGCTCTCTGTAGGCTTTGCGGCGGTGCTTGTTGCGATGTGGATTATCCTTCCTCTGCTCGGCTCGGAATATGTTTTTCTCGACAGCGTAACAACCCTGCTCGGCATCGTTATCTATTTCCTGACAATGTTTGCATATGTTGAATACACTGTACTCATGCTCATAAACGGCGTAATCGGCATCGCTCTTTACATAACAATGGTCGGTGATAATCCCGGAATCGCAACTCACCTGATTTTCTCGGTTTATTCGCTGATTTGCGTTATCTTTGCCTTTTTTGAGGCACAAAAGCTCTATAAGAAACAGCAGTTGAATCCGAATATATAAAAGGAGTTTTGCTATGAAAGTAATTGTTATTCTTCCCGACGGTATGCGCCCCGATTCGCTGACAAATATCGAAAAGGCTCAGAAATTCATCGGCGAATCCTCATACTCCATGGATGCTCAGACGGTTTCTCCCTCAGTCACTCTGCCCTGCCACATCTCTCTTTTCCACAGCGTAACCCCTCAGAGACACGGCACAACAACCAACACCTATATGCCTCAGGTCAGACCCATCAACGGTCTTTGCGAGGTGCTCATGCAGAGAGGAAAGAAGTGCGCTGTCTTCTATGACTGGGAAGAAATCCGCGATGTTTCAAGACCCAATTCCCTTGCTCATTCCTGCTTCTACTCAGGCAGAAAAATCGGCTATAAGCTCTCCGGCGAAAAGCTTACCGACTCCGCCATCGAATATCTTAAAAATTACGACACCGATTTCACCTTCATTTATTTCGGCTATTCCGATATGCAGGGACACAATTTCGGCTGGATGACGGATGAATTCATGGAAGCGGTTGAAAGCGGCTGGAATAACATTGACAAACTCGTTTCCGCCCTCGGCGACGACTATACATACATAATCACCGCTGACCACGGCGGTCACGACAGAACCCACGGCACGGAGATGCCCGAAGATATGCTTATCCCCATCATCATAAAGGGTAAGGATTTCGAGCCGGGCAAAATCCTTGAAAACGCAAATATCATGGACATTGCTCCCACCGTTGCAAAGCTTCTCGGCGTTGAACCCGACAGCGAATGGGAAGGCAAATCGCTTATTTGAGGAGGCATTTTTATGTGGAACATCATCAGAATTTTTGTTTCGGTTTTCGTTGCGATTGAAACACTGATAACGGGTACTTTCGGCGGTGTGTCGATGAAAAGCGTTGATATGCCCGAAGTTTCCGTAGGCGAATACACTCAGTATGTTGACCCGTTCATCGGTACAGGCGGCACCCCCTGGACCTGCGGAATGCTCAGCCCTGCTGCAACCGTTCCCTTCGGCGCTGTGCGTCTCGGTCCGGATACCTGCTTCCTCGGCGGTGCATACATAGTCAAGACCAACACATCGGGCTATTACTACGAGCAGGGTCACATCCTCGGTTTCAGCCATTACCGTCTCTCGGGCACGGGTGCTGAGGACTACGGCACTTTCCGTGTTATCCCCGTATCGGGCAAAAATAAACCTGCGGTTATGACTTATTCCCACAAAAACGAAACCGCATCTCCCGGATATTATTCCGTTTATCTCCCCTCTGTAGGCTGCCTTGCGGAAATGACTGCGGATATCCACACGGGCGTACACCGCTACACCTTCAACGGTGACGGCGATGCACGTTTATTCATTGATGTTTCTTCCGCTACCCAGAACCGCACAACCTATAAGGGCAAGGTGCGTGTTGACGAAGAAGCAGGCATAATCTACGGCAGCAGCGAGCTTCACGGCGCATTTTCCGACAGATATGACGGACTTCCCGTTTATTTTGCCGCAGTAACCGATAAACCAAGTCGGAGGCCAAGCGGTCTTAGGAAGACAATT